>JBKKCM010000030.1:0-7947 GCA_046712755.1 Nitrosarchaeum sp.
ACAATGTTGCTTTGAAGAAATTGGGAACAAACTAATCGTACATTTTAGTATGTTTTAAAAATTCTAGGTTAATGCTGAAAGAGTCCTCACTTGGCTCTCAACGTAGTCAAATCCCTCCTGCCAAAACTTTTGGGAACTTATATCCAATCCATATTCTGCCAATAATTTTTCTGGTTTTTTAGATCCACCTGCAGCAAGAATGTTGATGTATGAAGAAACAAAATCATTTCCTTCTTTTTTATATCTTTGAAATAATGATAATGCAAGCAAATTCCCAAATGAGTATGCATAGCAGTAAAATGGTGTGTGATAAAAATGAGGGATGCAACTCCATTCTATTGAAAAATCTTCTGAAACAGCAACAGAATTACCAAACTGTTCTTTGAGATTTTGAAGATATGTCTTTGAAATTTCATCAATAGTTGTTCCTTTTCCAATTTGCTCATGTGCTGCTACTTCAAAAACAGTGAAAAACGATTGACGCATAATTGTTGCATATAGATCATCGATTTTTTCTGAAAGCATAATTTTTTTCTCATCATCTGTTATTTTGTCTGATAAATTATCATACAGTAACAACTCTGAAAAAGTAGATGCTGTCTCTGCTAATGGCAATGGTGCATCTTGAATCAGAATTGATCTATCTTGTGCTGTTTGACTGTGTACGGCATGACCTAATTCATGTGCCAACGTGAAAACATCTCTTGTTTTTCCTGTAAAGTTGACTAAAACATATGGTGTGATCTTTGGGGTTAATGTGCTACAAAATGCCCCGTCTCTTTTTCCAACTCTGATAGATGAATCAACATGTTTTTCATTGAATACTTTTTTGGCAAACTCTTCTAACTTTGGACTAAATCTTCTTAGTGATTCAAAAACAAGCTTGACTGATTTGTCGTATTGATAATTTTTTTCTTTTATGTTAGCCGCAGCTGGGGCATATAGATCATATCTGCGTAATTTTTTCATTTTTAGCATTTTTGCTTTTTGTATAAAGAATTTTTGAAACACTGGAGAATTTCTCCTACATACTGTAAGAAGTGATTCTATGGTTTTGTTATCTACATTATTTCCAATATTTCTCATTGAAATTGGAGATTTGTAACCTCTAATTTCAATTCCCTCATCTTTCCAATTCAAAACAATGTTTTGATAAATTTCTCCTATCACACCTTTATTTTCTGTGTATTTTGTTAGGATTGTCTTGTATGCTGTTTCTCTAATTTTTGGATTTGCATTCCTTATGTAATTTGTAATTTCTTCACGTGTCATCTTTTTTATTTTCCCCCCTACCTTCATTTTGTATTCATACCCACTGGTCATCTTGTCGTATAGTTTTACTAGTGCAGAAATTCCTGTAACATCCAAAGTATTGATAATTTTTTCTTCCGGCTCTGAAAGTGCATATTTGGCAAATAGTCTTTTGTGACTAAGATACTCTGAAAGTTCTCCTGAATCTTTGATCAATCTTTTTGCATTTTTGTCATCTATTTGAGTTTTCCACCACAAATCAAAAAATAAAATTTTATTGGAAATCTCTGATCCAAGCTTTGACATTCTTGTCATAAGAGATGTAGCCTCGTCCGATTGGGTATCTGCAGAATATGATAATGAGGCATAACCACCAATTTTACTCATTTTTTCCGAAATTTCTTCAACTTCATGTAAAATATTTCTGAATTTTTTTGATGACATTTTAGGATCTAGCTTTGTTTTTATTTTTTCAAATTTTTTAGCCAGCACTTCTACATCTCTAATTTGTTTTTGAAATGCAGGGCTCTTTGGATCTTTTGATAGCTCTGATAAATCCCATTTGTCAAGTTTATACTCTGACATATGACTGTCTTATTTTGTAACTATTAAAAAATGCATCATTATTTTAATTAAATACTAAAATCCTAGTATTTTTTCAAAGTGTCTTTGTATCTTTTGACAGCTTCTACTATGATTCCTTTTGCTTCTTTGGATCCTTTCCATCCTAAAATCTCCACTTTTTTCCTTCCAAATCTTTGTAAACTTGGAAAAAATGTCCAATCTCTGAGCGGTAATGGTCTTCAATATCTGTAATGTCTACCGTGTGAAGATATCTTGGATCATTTATTGAAACACAGATAATTTTGTCATCAGATTTTCCATCATCTTTCATTTGCAGTAATCCAATTGGTCTTGCTTCAATTAGTATTCCTGGATATGTGGGATTTGTTACTAATACCAGTGCATCAAGTGGGTCTCCGTCCTCAGATAATGTTTGAGGAATAAGGCCATAGTCGCCTGGATAATGAAATGGTGAAAACAATACTTTGTCAAGTTTTATCATGTTGTGTTTTTTATCATATTCGTATTTGTTCATCGACCCTTTTGGAATTTCTACTATTACATTGACTATCTCTGGAATATCTGCACCTGTTTCTATGTCATGCCAAAAATTCTTACTCATATTCTAGATCTAAAAACGATATAATCTGTATATGAATTTGACATTTTTTATAAATTTTAGTCCCATGATGGTAGGTGGACCGGATGGGATTTGAACCCACGACCTTTGCGGGACTATTTCCTTACGCAGTGTGAGTGCGTCATCCTAACCACTAGACAACCGGTCCAACAAAGTTACAAAACAAGCATCTTTTTTGTCTTTAGGTTTGGTTCTTTATCTTATATCATGATAACCTTGACCTTTTCTACTAAAAATCAAAAAATCAAATATGTCTTTACATGAATTTGATGCGCTAGCTCAACGAATGCAATTAGCATTTGATTATGCAACAAATTTAGGTCAATACACTGAAGCCGCCAAAGTACTTTATCAAATGAATGACCAATTACCTGATGACTTGCAATTGAGTCTTGAGGAATTAGAAAATGAAAATGCTGTAAGATTATTTATCTCTAAATACCAACCAAAGATAAAATCTGCAATTGTTGAATATCGACAAAGATTGATGAATTTTTAGTTCTACTTTTTGACGCCGAGGTTTCTGTTCTTTAGTCTCAAGTATGGGTTTCTGCATTTTCTGCATCTGGTTGCATTAATGTC
The DNA here is from genome assembly GCA_046712755.1 of Nitrosarchaeum sp. Taxonomy (GTDB): domain Archaea; phylum Thermoproteota; class Nitrososphaeria; order Nitrososphaerales; family Nitrosopumilaceae; genus Nitrosarchaeum. The sequence goes on from JBKKCM010000030.1 coordinate 3,038, forward strand.
ATTTCGACATCCACAGTTAAAACATATTCTCATAACTAGACGAGCAGTTTGTGCAATACGTTTTTTCTCTGGATCCGTAATAGGCATTATTTTTCTCCTTAATCTCTCTCTTTTATTCTAATCGGATTGCTGCATTTTTCCTGCTAGTAATACTGGTACTTGAGAAGGTCTCTTTGCTACTGGTATGTTTGCCTTGTTAAACATGGATATCTTGGACTCTGCAGAACCATACGTTCCCATTACTATTGCTCCTGCATGACCCATTCTCTTTTCTTTTGGTGCTGCTCTTCCTGCAATGTATGCAACAGTTGGTTTTTTGAATCCAATATCTATGATACGTTGAGCTAAAATTTCTTCTGAATCTCCCCCTATTTCTCCTACTATTACCAATCCTTCCAAGTCTGGAATGTCTTTGACCATGTCAAATGCATCAATCATTCGTGTACCGTTAATTGGGTCTCCTCCAATTCCTATTGTTATTGATTGTCCAAATCCTGAATTTGTTAGTGTATCAGCAATCTCATAAAGTAATGTGCCACTTTTTGATAACACTGCAATATTTCCTGCCTTAAATGGAGTAGATGGCATAATTCCTATTTTTATTAATTCTGGAATCATTATTCCTGGAGTATTTGGTCCAATTATTATGGCGCCTTTTTTGTTTGCTAAATCCAGAACTTCCATCGTGTCTCTAACTGGAACATGTTCTGGTATTGCTACTAGTAGTTTAATTCCTGCTTCTAGTGCTTCTTTTGCAGCTCCCAAAAAGAATTTTGCTGGCACAAACATAATTGAAATTTTTGCACCACTTGCATCTGCTGCTTCTTTGATTGTATTATAAATTGGAACTTTGCCTTCAAATTTCTGACCCCCTTTTCCTGGAGTAACCCCTGCAATAATATTTGTCCCATATGCCATCATATTTTTTGCATGCACTGATCCGTACGCTCCTGTGATTCCCTGAACAATTACGCCTTTTTTCTTGTAATCTGAATCTTCTGGTGTCCCTCTTAATAGTTTGAAAATATCTGTCATTTTTTAATCCCCATGACTGATGCATTAATTGCCTCTTCTACTGAATCATAAATTTTGGTTCTAGATTCTTTTAACATCTCTCTTGCTTTTTCAGATTCAGTGCCTTTTAGTCTTGCAAATACCGGAAGATTGATCAGCTTATCATCATATGCTTTTAGAAATGCTTCTGCAACTACAGTTGTTTTTACAATTCCTCCATAAAGGTTAACCAAAATTCCTTTGACTCTGTTCATTTTGCTAATCAAAGTAAGTGCTTCGTAGACAGATTCAGTTGTTGCTCCGCCCCCAACATCTAAGAAACATGCTGGCTTGCCACCGTTATCTGATAACATATCTAATGTGGACATTACCAGTCCTGCGCCATTTCCAACAACTGCAATATTTCCGTCTAATTCTACTAGTGAAAATCCACTTTTTTCTGCTCTTTCTTCAATCTCTGTTTTTTCTTGATATTTTTGTAATTCACCGTGTCTAAAATTACTATTGTCATCTGTTACAACTTTTCCATCCAATGCCATCATAGAACCGTCCTGCATAATTGCAAGTGGGTTTATTTCTGCCAGTTCAGCTTCTTTTTCAACTGTTAATTTTGCTAGTTTTTGTAAAATATCTGCAAAGTCGTCTGCTGCTTTTCCATCCAATTTCATCTCCTTTGCAACCTCTCTTGCAACTTGTTCTGAAACGTTTCCTAGTCCAACTTCCTTTATGATTTGATTCTTAACTGATTCAATTTCAACTCCTCCCGCTGGTGATGCAATAATTGTGTAGCATCTTTTTGAACGATTCAAAAACAATGACAGATACAACTCTTTTTTGATATCGGCCATTTTCTCCAGTAAAATCGCTCGTGCCTTTTCTCCTTTGATTGTCAATCCTAACACTTGAGGATACTTTAGCTCAAATTCATCATCATTTTGACATTTTTGAATGCCTCCAGCTTTTCCTCTGCCTCCAACTGGAACCTGAATTTTAATAACAAATGGATAGCCTAACTCTTTTGCATGTTTTCGTCCTTCTTCAATAGTAGTTGATGCCTTGCTTGGGAGAAGATTAATTCCATATTCTCTGAATAATTCTTTTGCTTGAAACTCTAGTAAACGCATGCAAAAGCCATCAATTTTACGGTCTTTATTAATTATGACGCTAATTTATCTGCTCTTCAAGAAAATCAATTACTTGCAAAAATCGATCCCGGCTTTTTCTTAGCAGCTCTTGCGGAAACTCTGCAATTGTAAAAACAAATTGTTGATGAAAACTTGGAACTAGTACTCCGCCTGATATAACTAATTGTTCAATCACATAATCTTTGGCAAGTGTACATACAATTTCTTCGTAGGATTCTTCCTCCTCTTCTAATGTTTGTCTATACAGTACAATTGGTTTGTTGGTCTTTGCAACAATCTCTGAGCCCTTTTTTAACAGATCTGTTAGATGTTGAATTTGCCAAGCATCAAGACTAATCTGTTTTACCATACAATCATTACACGTTTTTTCTATTTATTATGCCTGATTAGCTAAAAGCTAGCTAGTTGGTTCATTTTTAATTAAAAGAAAAGAATGTGATCTGGCTTTATGCCATATCAAGTGCTCTAGAATGTTTTTTGGTATGTGGTCTTTCTCCAGAGTATCTTCTTCTCATGTGTCCTGATGGTCTTCCATAGATTAATTCTAGGAACCACGACTCATGTTCGATCTCTTCTGCCAAAATATCTTTTGCAATATCATATGTTGTGGGGTCTTTTCCAAAAGTCATCTTACAGACTTTATCCCAGTTAACAATTGCACCTTGTTCGGCTTTGAGACATTTTTCTAGTATTGCCTTGTGATCTGTTGGATTTGCTGGAAGCTGTAAGAACTCACATCCTGACATTTTGATGAATTCTACTGCATCATTTGGAAGAGAACCCCCTAATTGGTATATTCTCTCAAGACATGCTTCAAAGTGGCTAAGATCTTCTAGTCTAGCGTCCTCGATAATTCCTTTGAGCCCCTCTCCTTCCAAGCCTGTACAATGTGCTCTCAAATTGGTGAAATAGTAGTAGGCAGTAAATTCTACTGAAGCGTTCTGAATCAATAGTTTTTTTAATTCCTCTACATCCAAACCATTTTGTTTTAGAATATTGATTCCAACAACTGCTGGTATTTTTGATTCAGTCATGTTTGTTTGAATTATTTGTTCTAATAAAAATATTACATTTTGTAAGGGATAATTTTTGTAAATTCAATTTCCAGGTGCCCTTATCTGACAATATGGTGTATGTTTATTCTACTGAAATTCTTATTTTTTGACCATCAATGTCGTCATCTTTGTATTCTTTGCATGATTCTGTAAAATTTACCTGTTTTACCCTAACTAAAAATGCCAATTCTTCTGATTTTTCTTTTATCATTTCTAATGATTCATCATCTAAATCAAGTATTGATGCAACATTGAGGATATCTGTTGGATTATATCCTCTTTCTTTTCTTAGTGTTTGTAGTCTTCTGGCAATATCTTTTATCAAACCTCTTGCCATCATCTCTTTGTTTCTTGAAGTAGATATGAATATAATGTAGTTGTCTCGTTTTGACACTGCAAATTCTTTGCTTGCATCAAAATCTATTATAAAGTCTTCTTTGTCTAATGAAATCTTTTCACCGTCAATTTCATAATTATATTGCCCTTCTTTTTGGAGTGCTGTAATAATTTCTTCTTTGTTGGTTTCTGAAAATACATTGACAAGTTTTCCCATGTGCTGTTTTGCTTTGGGACCTATTCGTTTTCGTTCCAATTCAACAACTGATCTGAAAGGTAATCCTAACTGTTTTAGTTCTAAGATTTGTTCTAATCCTGAGTTTTTTTCTATTTCAAAAATTGTAAATTTTTCTACATTGAGCTGTGACATTAGTAAAGGAGAAAGTGATTCTAGTTTTTGTTTTTGACCTTTACTTACACAAATTAATGCTTCATTTAATGGCCATCTGCGTTTTAGCTTTTCCTTCATTCTTGCAGCAGACGAAATTGAAACAACATCTTTCATGATGTCAAATGATTCTTCAATTTCTTCATTGACTAGTGTTTCTTGATATTGTGGCCATTTGTCTAGCAAAATACTCTGCTTGCCGTCAAATACTGTTTGATAGAGATATTCGCTAGTAAATGGACAAAGCGGATGAATCAAAATATCTAATGTTTTGAGTACTTCTTTTATTATTGCATAGATTGCTAGTCTTCTGTTCTTTTTTGATTCCTCTTCATCCCATAATTCTCCTCTGGTAATTGGAATGTATATTTGACTTAGGTTGTTTATGATAAAATCATCTACTGCTTTTGCAGCTTCATGAAATTTACATGTTTCATTACGCTCTGTTATTTTTTTGATTAATTTTTGTAATTTTGATAAAAGCCATATGTCTGGTGATGTTAATAATTTATTTTCTTTTGCCCATGAGATCGTTTTTGTCTCATTAAAATTATCATATTCGCTATTTTGTTTAAAATACAGATGCAAATTAAACAGTGTATTGAGTACCTGATACGGGCGTGACATTAACTCGTCAGTACTAAAGCTAAGTGGCTCTATCGGGCTTGCTTTCCAGATAAAATAAAATCTAATCAAATCTACAGGATATTTTTCAAGCAACTCTGCTCCATCTATCACATTTCCTAAACTTTTACTCATCTTACCTCCCTTTTCATCAAGTACATGACCTTGGAACAAAAATGATTTGAATGGAGGAATTGGCCCGTTATTTAGAATGACATTTTCAATCAATAGAGTGTATGCCCACCCTCTTGTTTGATCAATACCTTCTGTGAAAAATGGTGCAGGTATGCTTTTTGAATATTCTTCATCAGTCAATGATGAATATGGAGCAGACCCACTGTTATGCCA
>JBKKCM010000031.1:0-3170 GCA_046712755.1 Nitrosarchaeum sp.
GGATGTGCGGGCTTTCAGGATGCACTCCTTCATTTTCACCATAGTGACCTTCTCGTTGCACCTGGAGCCTATCGGACGCCAGATGTGCTCATTTCCGTCCAGCACCAATACCGAAGAAACACAGACATGCACTTTCTTCGTGACCAGCGCTCGTCTGATGCTAGGTTTGTGGTCTATCTCCAGTGCGGATCAGGATCCGTTCATAAGCAGTGGCTTAAGGGTAATAACCGATCGTGGGACTTGATCGTCAATCACTACGATGATAGCTATGTGGGCAGCATTCCATGTGAAGTTGAATTCCAGCAAGTTGGAATCCAGCCAGGAACTAAATTTACCTCGTTTCTCGCTCTGCTTTGCGCTCATGAACAGCTGATTAAGAAGTATGAATACTTTTTGCTGCTCGATGATGATATCTGTATTGAAGAGGCTGGGATCACTCATTTGTTCGAGGCCGCGGAACAGAATTGCTTAGACCTTGCACAAGCAAGCCTGACCCCTGATTCGTATTGTGCCCATCCAATTTGCAAAAATTCTGGGAGAAATGGACTGCGCTACGTGAGTGCGGCCGAAATCATGATGCCGGTTATTTCGCGGAAGGCCATACATGTCGGCGCACATTTATTCGCACAGACAATAAGCGGGTGGGGTCTGGACGTGGCCCTGGGTAAGCTTATCTCCGGTCGATATAGAGGACGTGCGGCTATTGTAGATAGCGTCATGGCGAGGCATACAAAGGCCATTGATACACAGGGCGGCGCGTTCTACCGGATGCTCCACCAGGCAAATGTGTATCCCGAAATAGAGCTGGCTCATATCCAAAAGATGCATAAGGCTGGACGTGAAATCAACGAGATTGGCCTGGTCCTGTGAGCCAAGTGCGATGGTAAATTAATAATTTCACACCATTCCAGCACCATGAAGATATCGAGTGCAAGGATTGCAATTTCCGCCAGCGGCGAATCAAACCAGCAGAAATCATAATATTCGCATCCTGGCAATTTATGAAACACTGGCAATAACTGCGTACCAGGATGCGCTCATGTAACGACGTAGGCCTTGGCGGGCTAAGGAAGTGGATATCTAAGGAAGTGGATATGATGGGCAACGAGATGGAACTGAATGTACTATATAAGCCGAAAATCCATCAGGAAAAGCCTGAAAACCGGCCGGGTCTCATACTTATTTCGATGGTAAAAAATGAGGGCGATATTATTTCCGCGTGGACTTCACACGTATGTTCGCTTTTCGACGCGATGTTTATTGTAGACCATATGTCGTCCGATGGGACGAGAGAGTTCCTTCTCGAGGTTGCGGCAGAGACTCAAAAGGTCTACCTCTATTCATTCGATCATCCAGGGTATTTTCAAGAGGAAATTACGAATCGTCTCGCGCAAATGGCATCCGATCAGTTCCGGCACCAAGGGTGTTGGTTGTTCCCGCTGGACGCCGATGAGTTTTTGGATGTTGCGAGCAAAGCCTTTCTTGTCGAACGTGTGCGGGAAGTGTCGGTTGATCGCGTATTGCGGATGCACTGGAAGAATTGTGTGCCGCTGCAACTGTCAGGAGACGAGGAGTTTAGCTACAGATCGCCTTGCCTTATACCACCTGCTCGCGGGATGTATAAAAAACTCAGTGCTCACTCTTGGGAATTTGTCGAAGGAAGGTGGAGATTCACTCAAGGTAATCACGAGATACTTAATGCGGACGGGGAACTTGTTCATCACGATGTTCAGACGGACTTTTGTGATATTTTGCACGTCCCTTTGCGCAACCTCGATCAATTCGTCCTTAAATGCGTGCAAGGCTATCACGCATACAAGGCACTTCCTTCACATAGGAAGCGCGAAGGCCAAGGATCTCACTGGTTTAATATGATCACGAGCATAGCTAAGCAAGGGACTCTTGATCCGAGTGTGGTGCGTGAGCATGCAGCGCATTATGGTCAGCCGCATTTATCAGGCAGTCGAGGTTTAGACATTTACGCTATGATTGATGAATTATGGACATGTTCGTCTCTCGAAGTGGCTCATGTCGAATTGTGGAAACAAGCATCACGCAGTCGTGGATTCATGACGTTAGCGAACGACCTTGTTGCAAGGGCCAATGGCTCAGAACTTGAAGAATTTATGAATGTTGTACGGCGTTGTGCTGAAAGTCGGTTACCCCAAGATCACCTGCCACAATATAACTGTCAACATCAGCTTTCTGAGAGCGGTGAAGAAAAAGTATTCGGCAGGCTATCTGAAAATTCAGTTGCGGAAACAATGTTGGGATCAGAAATGGCCCAGTTCTGTGATTTTATCACCCATGCATTTTTGCCGCATCAAAGTCCAACTCCCTCTGCATGGGAAAGTCATGTGCCATTCTTGTTCTGCCTTCTGCACTATACGAAGCCCAGACGCTTCGTTGAGTTAGGTAGCCATTATGGCAATAGTTACTTCGCAGCTTGTCAGGCGTCCCATGAAATGGACTGGGCCATTGAATGTGTTGCCATTGATACCTGGCAAGGAGACGAACATGCGGGCAGGTACGGGGAGGATGTTTTTCAACAATTCGCATTTATCTTGGAGAGAGATTACCGGAACTGTGGAAAGTACATTCGTAAGACGTTTGACGAAGCCTCGCAAGATTTTGGATCGAATTCAATTGATTTGCTGCACATTGATGGTCTTCATACCTACGAGGCGGTATCACACGATTTTAAGACGTGGCTTCCGAAAATGTCGGATCGTGGAATCATAATGTTTCACGATACACAAGTGTATGATCGAGAGTTTGGTGTTTGGAAGCTTTGGAAGGAAATAAGAGATTTATATCCCTCATTTGAGTTTGAGCAGGGGTACGGTCTCGGCGTGCTTTTAATTGGTAAGAAGGTGCCGCCCCGCATTCAAGGGCTTTTTCATCTGCTTGCTAAGCGGGAGAATTTGAAACTTATGCGTGTGGTATTTTCCGGATTGGGAAAGCTCTCACCGATTAGGTATTCATGGGAAAACACACCGCCGCATACTTCAATGCCTCTTCACCTCAGCTGGTTGAGAAGGGCGTTGAGTCCATCGCGTGTGATCAGTAGGTTCAGGAAAATCTTCCTGGGTAGCTGAACGGAGATCCACAGACCCTTGTCTGAGGCGACATTCCAGGCGTTCCCCACCGCTTGAAACTGGTGCAGGTTC
>JBKKCM010000032.1:0-4196 GCA_046712755.1 Nitrosarchaeum sp.
ACTTTGACATGGGCACTCTTTTACAATGAACATGCTTCGTTCAAGTGCCTTCTCAAATCTATCAAATAGTACCTTGCTTGCACCATTTCCTCCAATTGCCCCATCATAGATGAAAATCAAGCCTGAAGTTCCAAGAGATATACCTCCTAAATCCTGTGATACACCACCTGTTATCATGTTGCTGCCTTCAATTACAACATGTTCTGTGGCATGATATCCGCTTGCTTCTGTGTAATCTTCGTCTTCTGCTTTTTTGATTTCTTTTGTTGGTCTTGGTGCATGAAATACAATTCCCTTTGTGATAAAGTCATATTCTAAAGGAATGTCAAGTAGAACTTTTTGCCCCTGAGTAACTTCTTGTCCCAGTTCAATGTTGACATAACCGTAGACTTTTTTTTGTATGTGTAGTTTACAAAACGCAACTTCTATTCCGTATGCACCTCTTTTCTCAAAAACTGTTTCAATTGTTGGCCATTCTTCTGTTAATGCTTTAGTGTAATATGGATAGTCTCTGGAAATTCTCTCCAGTCTTGCAAAATTTCTTTGAGGATATCCGCATTCTTTTACTTTGTATCTAATTCCTGCAAGAAAGTAAATCGCATCTTTATGAAGTTCTTCTAAGGCAATTGGGAGAACTCTGTCTCCAACTTTCTTCTCATTTAAGAAAATGTCTAGTGATTTTCCAATTCCTCTTATGCTGTAATCATTTAGTAAAGAAGTAATTTTGTCAAAATTTGGTATTATTCTGTTATTGTAAAGTAGTAAGGTTCCTTTCTTCAGATGATCATTGATTATCTCCTCATGTTCTTTTAACTCGTGTTTGGAAATTGGTTTATCACAAGCCATTGCCAATACTTGAAATTCCTCTACGAATGGATTCTTTGGATCGATGTATGTTTTTTCAACATCTTCAAAATAATCCTCAGGATGATTCTTGTAGTACTGTGAAATAGGATCGTTTCCAAGCGCCAAAAATGCGTATCCTCGTTGCCCTTTTCTTGCAGCCCTGCCAATTCTTTGAATTAATCTATTTACCGGAATGGTAGATGAAATCACACAATCCACATTTCCCACATCTATCCCAAGCTCAAGCGTAGGGGTACATGAGATAGCCTGCAATCTATCATCCTTGAATTCCTGCTCAACTGATTTTCTATAATTTGCCATTAAGCCTGCTCTGTGAACTTTGATGTTGACTTTTTGTTTTCTTGCCTGTATTGCTAAAAGCTCCGAGTTAAGATGTGAGTTGTTGAATACCATTGTTTTATGATTTTTTTCAGTCATTTTCTTTGTCAAGTCAACCATCAACGCACGTTGAGTTCTAAGTGACGGAAATAACATTACAAAATCTGTTTGTCCTTTTTTACCAGAACCATAAATGATCTTCATCTTTACTTCAAATAATTGCTCACAAAAGTTTTTAGCATCTTCTAGAGTTGCCGATGCTGCAACAAATTGTATTTTGTTACTACAAATTCGCTTCAATCTTTTTATAATATAATGAACATTAGATCCAAAAATTCCTGAATACACATGTGCCTCATCTACGACTAGAACTTTTATTGTTGAAAGCAATGATGCAAATTTTGTTTGGTGCCAAAGATGGTAATGTAAAACATCAAAATTTGTAATTAGTATATGTGGGGGATTCTCGAAAATTTCTCTTCGCTCTATCTGGTTTGTATCTCCATCAAAGACCTGTGCATTTATCCCAATTTTTTCTGCAAGCTTTAGGATTTTTGGATGTTGATCCCGTGAAAGAGCTTTGGTTGGATAAACAAATATTGCAAATACCCCTTTGACATCACTTGATTCTTTTTTGATTTTTTGAATTACTGGAATCAAAAATGCCTCTGTCTTGCCCGACGCTGTAGGTGCTTCAATTACTACATTTTCTCCAAATGATATTTCTTCAATTGCTTCTTCCTGAAATTTGTAAAACTGTTCAATTCCAATGTCTTTCAAGTAATTGCTTATTGATTCATCCAGTCCTAAATCCTCCACATTATTGCCCATTTTAGGCTCAGGATTTTTTAGAACTTTGTATTGTGAAATATAGTCTTTTTTTGAGAAAAGAATTGATTCTGTAATTTTATCTGGATTATTTTTTCCAATCATGTCTTTGATTTCTTTTTCATCTCTGATGATTCCTTCATCTTTTAGGCCTTTGGAAACTCCTTTTTTTGTAACTAGTCCCTCATCAAATCTTGAAAGAAATTCTAGGAATACTTCGTCAATATTTTTTGAAAATTCAAGTAAATCTTCGATATCACAATTATTGCATGATATGTGTATTTTTTTGTTGAATGTTTTTTGTATTTCTAATTTAGATTTGCATTTTGGACATGAAAATTTCAAGATCACTTGCTAGAAATTCCTTGGTGATTTATTGTTTAATCTCTATTCGTTAAATTACGGTGTTATCTATGATATGTTCTGTATGATTTTCTATCTTTGTCAAATCTAATAGTACTTTTTTTCTACGTGGTTTCCCATTTGAATTTCTAAAATTTTCTTGAAATGAACCACATTTTATTAGTAATTCATCATCTATGTTTATCAAATCAATTTTTGAAATTTCCATACTACTCTTACGTTTTCTGGATAGTGCATTTCGTGCAATTCTCTTAGTTTCATAATTAGATTTACCTTCCTTTAACACATCATGCCATTTTTTGAAATCTCCTGATTGATTATCATATATCACTGAACCTGTTGCTAGAATTAATCCTACACATCCAAAATCTCTAATTGCGTTTGATATGGCTTCACTATCATTAATTATAATTTTATTTCCTGATTCTATGGCATGAGATTTAAAATCCCAAGGAATTTCTAGATATCCATCAAATGAAACATTTCCATATTTTTTACTGAATGGCATTTCCATAACCTCGCTGAGATTTTTTTGACACCAATATTCAAAATACCATCCAATCCATTCCATCTGTTTCCAATTTTTTGCATTATCTTTTTTCATTTCTAAAATACATTTTTTACCATCCCAACTCATGGGTATTTTACTAACTAAAGGACCAATAATATTGCAAACTTCTTTAAAATTTATGCCCATGTATCTAATGAATTATCTATTTCATTTGAATTTTTAATGTAGTATGAATTTGAATTCAATCTTTTCATGATAAACTCATGATATTCTTTTACTATTTCAAATCCTAGATAATTTCTTTTTTCCATTTTACTAACTATTGCTGTCTGTCCTGAGCCCATAAATGGATCAAAAACCAAGTCTCCTTTTTCACTTGAATATTGTAATATTTTTTTAATTATCTCTGCTGGAAGTTTCGTTGGAGTTTTTTCTGATCCGTTCCAATACTCTCTTTTAATTTCCCAAACATCTTCTTTATCTTTATAATGTAAACTTCCTCCATTTTCATTTTTTTCATTTTTACCAAATCTCTCATATGGGAAAAATTTACGTTTTTTATCGTCTTTACAAATGAGTAGGCAATGGTAATGGGATGTAACATATTTTCTATTTGTGACAACCCCGAATTGATATTTCCAAATAATGTGATTCACAATTGTAAAACCAATTTCCTCTATCGCATTCAAAATATCCCTAAGGTTATTCCATCCTGAAAAAACATACATACTTCCACTTTCTTTTAAAATTCGAAAACATTGACTCATCCAATTATATGTGAATTCATAATACTCCTTTTGAGGAATTTCTCTATAACCCTCTAAAACTCTAGATGCTATCCGATTATAATTTGCCTTTTTTGCCTTGAAATCAATAGCAAAAGGAGGATCAGTAATTACTAGATCAACTGTATCATCCGGAATGATTTTCATACCTTCAAGACAATTTTGATTTATGACTTGATTATATTTTAGTTTGATTATTTCTGAAACCATTCCTTCACCCCTCGGTTATTTTCAAACATCATATTCATAAATCATTCTGCGATCTAAAACCTTTTTCAATCAATATGTAATGACTATTACTAAAAATTATTTAGTAAAAATTTAAACCACGATCATTTTTTAATGCCTATATACGACTAAGAAATCAAAATAATCTACTTTTTTTCTGACTCATCTGTATTTTTTTGTCCCATCTTTCCAGAAATTATTTTTCGAAGTTCATCGTCTGATTTTTCTGCAACATTTACCCCAAGTGACTTTGCAATCATCTCTAGTTTTTGTCTCTCAGTTTCTAAAGGTCCAGA
>JBKKCM010000033.1:0-20313 GCA_046712755.1 Nitrosarchaeum sp.
CTTGAGCATATGCTGATGACATGGTTAAAGTACCGACTGCAGTCAAAACGGCTAATAGCACGAACGACGTACGATTGTTCATCTTATTTGCGAATTGAACCCATCTCTATTTATGTATATTTAAAAAAGATTCTGTGTAATCTATGAGGCTTGATCTTGGATTTTATCCCTGTTTACTTGCGAGACCTGAGAATTTTTGAGGGTATATCTTTCGGTTGTTTAAGATAATGGTGGAATGAACCAATGCAAAAATTCTGGTGTAGGTATTCCAAAACCGTAAATTATTAGTGATACACCTGTACTTGCCAGCAAAATCCCCGCTATCAATCTAGTTAATCGTATTGGTATTTTTTTAGTAATACCAATCCAGAACAATCCTATAATCAAGAGTACTGCTGTAATCGCACCAAGTAAAGCACTAGTCATCTCGATTAGACTAAACGTGGCAAGTGCAACAGAGTTTTCTACTGCCTCTAACATTGCGATATAAAAGTATCCTATTCTGTATTTTGTCTTATTGTGATGTTCGTGTTCTTTTTCCTTTTCTAACACTTCTTTAAACATGGTGAAACTAAAAAATAACAAACCAGATCCCAATGCAATCTGAAGTATATTTCTAGGAATGAATCCTGCAATATTTAAGAAAATAAAGTATAACACGATACCGACAGAAAAACCAAGAAGTGTTATCTTTAGTGTGTCTCTAACCCCAATTTTTTTTAGGATTCCAATACCTACTAATGCCTGTTCACCACCTTCCACAAAAATATATTTGAATGATGTGAAGAATACGATTAATTCAAACATCTATTGGGATTTGATTGCATTTTGAATTAAGGTTATCCACTTGTTATTCCCATTAATCTTGATTCCTGCCCTATCTGCTGGGGTTTCGTTGTTTAATCCCATGTGGGTTCTGATGTAATTATGATGAATCTACATACCTGTAATTACACCAATTATGGCTAAAATCCCACTATCAATCAATAGATTGTAATTTTTTTCTTATTTGATTAATCTATCCGTATTCTCAGGTCTCGCAAGTAAACAGGGATAAAATCCAAGATCAAGCCTCATAGATTACACAGAATCTTAAAAAATGAAAAAAGTTGTGAATTTAGTATCTTGGCATAATGCTTAGTCTTGATTTTGCAGATACTGCAATTATTGATATAATTGCTACTGCTAGAATCATAACTGCGATTGTACCAAATTCTGGAATTACAACACCGTCTTTTATTCCGACTTCAATAGAATACTTGTATTTAGGATCGTCACCTTGTTGAGCTACAATTGTGTACTGACCATCTTGATTCCATAATGGACCTCCAGTTGTAATGTCTTTAAGAAAATGACTATTTGTATCTAGAATTGGTGCAAATTGATCAACAACAACTACGTTTCCATTTGGTGCTATTACTTTAATTGTAATACTATTGGCACTATCTGTAGTTCCCATTATTGTAATTATGTTAGATCCTGCCATTGCATTTGATTCTTTAATTACCAAGCCTTTTCTTTCTGTAGGTTTTGGTTCAAAAAATCCTGTTTCTAAATTGGATTCAGTTACATTTGTTTCTGAAGTTTTGCCATTGATTATTTCAACACGAAGTGATGCTTTATACAACGAGCTTCCATGTGGACTTTGTTCAACTTTAATTGTATAAAATCCGCTCTCTTTCCACATTGGATTTACTTTGAATTCTGTGGCAAAGTCCCCGTTTGCATCAGGTGTTAATTGACCGACACTAATTACATTTAGACTAGGAGAAATTACTGTAAATGTTATGTCTGTAATTTGTGACATTGTATGTCCACTCACTGCTATTGTATCGGAACCTTCTGAGGCCATAGCTGAAACTGACATTCCTGTCTCTTGAGCAAAAGCATTCTGTTGAATTGAAGTTATTGAAATTATTGACAATGCTATTAGGGCTAATGTCATTGATGTTGTTGAACGTTTAAAACTCATTCTAATTTGGAAACGGTTACTTGGTATTTATATATATTTTTAAAAAGAGAAAAAAAGATGAATTTAGTATCTTGGCATAATGCTTAGTCTTGATTTTGCAGATACTGCAATTATTGATATAATTGCTACTGCTAGAATCATAACTGCGATTGTACCAAATTCTGGGACTACGAAAGTACCAATTATCTCGATTTCCTCAGCACCTGCTGGGAATTGTATTGTTAGTATTCTATCTGTAGATGTTGTTATTTCCTCAAAGTCAACTTCTTCCCCGTCTACTAAGACAAAGAATGTATCGTCTTGATCACCCATCTTTGCATCAATCAAAGCTCTTGGCAATGTGATTTCAAGTGACCCATCCTGACTTGCAGTTATTGCTATTGTCAGTGAGTGTGCTTCTACATCAGGAGTAATGCTAACAAGCTTACCGCCAGTTATCTTGTAGCTGACCATGAAGTCAGTACCAGTAACTGCCATTTTGGTTCCTTCACCTGGTGTTCCTGTTGATCCACCGAATGTAAATGTGGTTTCAGCTGTTCGAGATTCGGTTCCATAGAGTACTGCAATCGTGTATATTCCTTCTGCTTTCATAAGTGATCCACCTGCAGCTAACTCAATACTGAATGTTTTGTCTGACCCAACGTCGATTTGGTCAATTCTTACTAAGTTACCATTTGGTGCTATTACTCTGAGACTAACAGGATATCCTGAAAGAAGTTCTCTTACTTCTCCAGTTACTAAGATTGTTTCACCATCTGCATACGATGGCTTGTCTGTAGTAACTACGATTGGATCCGCTATTTGTCCAAATGCTGGTGCTATTCCAATACTTGCAATAATAATTGCAGATAAGGCAAACACCGATAGATGAGTATTCATCATTTTTACGCTCAAATTTATCCTATTTAAGGTTGTGAAAAATATTGTTGACTAAAAAGAAAAAAGACTGGTTTTTGCCGAATTTCAGATTAGATATATATTAACCTGAGCGTGAGTTTTTGACAGTTTGTGTGTATTATTTGTTGTTACATTTAATGTTCGTCATGGAGGTTTTGTAAATGGCAACTAAGAAAAATCAAGTTCTTGTACCTGATCATATCTATGTACCAAAACACGAAATCATTTCAAAACAAGAAGCTGAAGAAGTTTTAAAAAAATATAATTGCAAACCTACTGAGTTGCCGTTAATTTTTGTAAATGATCCTGCAATATTGGGACTGGGTGTTAAACCAGGCGATATGATAAAAATCACAAGAAAAAGCCCAACTGCCGGTGAGAGTCTTTACTATAGATATGTGGTGGAAGTTTAGATGGCAGATCCTTCAGTTAAACGCTGGCCAGTAATTCAAGATATATTAAAACGTGAAGGTATTGCACGTCAACACCTTAACTCATTTGATGAATTTCTAGAAAGGGGTCTTCAAAGTATTATCAATGAAGTCGGACAAATTGAAATTGAAAATGCAGAATATCCTTACAAAATTCAATTAGGTAAAGTCAAGCTTCAACAACCTAGAATGATGGAACTTGATGGTTCTATTACTCATATTACTCCCGCTGAAGCTAGACTCAGAAACGTTTCTTACTCCGCACCTGTTATGATGGAGGCAAGTGTTGTAGAAGATGGCAAAATCTTAGAATCTAGATTTGTCCATATTGGTGATGTGCCAGTAATGGCAAAATCAAATGCTTGTATTTTGCATAATTTTTCAACTCAAAAACTTGTTGAGCATGGAGAGGATCCAAATGATCCTGGCGGTTATTTTATCATAAATGGTTCTGAGAGAGTTATTGTAGGACTAGAAGATCTTTCATACAACAAAATAATTGTTGATAGAGAGAGTGTTGGTGGAAATACTGTTTTCAAAGCTAAGGTTTATTCTTCTATTGTAGGTTATCGTGCAAAACTAGAACTAGTTATGAAAAATGATGGTTTAATTGTTGCACGAATTCCTGGCTCTCCTGTTGATATTCCCGTTGTTACTCTAACAAGAGCACTTGGATTAGAATCTGATAGGGAGATTGCAGCAGCAGTTTCACTTGTAGATGAAATTCAAAATGAATTAGAAGGTTCATTTGAAAAAGCCGGTGATGTACCTACAGCAAAAGATGCAATTGTTTACATCAGTAAAAGAATTGCACCTGGAATGTTAGAGGAGTTCCAAATTAAACGTGCGGAGACACTTTTGGATTGGGGATTATTGCCACACTTGGGCAAACATCCTGAAAATAGAAAGGAAAAGGCTCAATTTCTCGGTGAAGCTGCATGTAAATTATTAGAGCTTAAACTAGGTTGGATTTCTCCTGATGATAAAGATCATTATGGAAATAAAGTAATTAAATTTGCAGGACAAATGTTAGCTGATCTTTTTAGAACTGCTTTTAGAAATTTGGTTCGAGATATGAAATACCAATTAGAAAGATCTGGTCAGAAAAGAGGTATAAATGCAGTTGCAGCAGCAATTCGTCCTGGAATTATCACTGATAAATTAAACAACGCAATTGCAACAGGAAACTGGGGTCGAGGTCGTGTTGGTGTAACTCAATTACTTGATAGAACAAATTATCTTTCTACTATTAGTCATCTTAGAAGAATCCAATCCCCTCTTAGTAGAACACAACCAAACTTTGAGGCAAGAGATTTACACGCTACGCATTTTGGAAGAATCTGTCCTAGTGAAACCCCTGAGGGCTCTAACTGTGGTCTTGTAAAGAATTTAGCACTTTCTGGAATTATCTCTGTAAATGTTCCATCCGAAGAAATTGTTGAGAAACTCTATGATCTTGGAACAATTCATTTCTTTGATGCAAAAGAAGATGTAAAAAAAGATGGAGCTAGAATATTTGTTGATGGTAGATTAATTGGGTATTACAAAGATGGTTCTCAACTAGCAGAATCTCTTAGAGAACTAAGAAGAAACTCCAAGATTCATCCTCATGTTGGAATTTCATTTCATAAATCAGAAATTGAAGGCTCAACAAAAAGACTTTATGTTAATTGTAATGCAGGACGTGTTTTACGCCCATTAATTATAATTAAAGATAACAAACCATTATTGACACAAGATCTTTTAGATAAAATTTCCAAGAAACTACTTTCATGGACTGATTTGTTACGTATGGGAGTATTGGAAATGATTGACGCAAATGAAGAAGAAAATTGCTATATTACATTAGATGAAAAAGATGCAAAGAAACATACTCATCTTGAAGTATTTCCACCAGCAATCTTAGGTGCAGGTGCATCTATTATTCCATATCCAGAACATAATCAATCTCCAAGAAATACATACGAATCTGCAATGGCAAAACAAAGTTTAGGATTTTCCACCCCAATGATGAATACCAGTACATATGTAAGACAACATCTAATGTTGTATCCACAAACACCTATTGTTAATACAAAAGCAATGAAACTATTGGGATTAGAAGACAGACCAGCTGGCCAAAATTGTGTTGTAGCAGTATTGCCATTTGATGGTTATAATATTGAAGATGCTATTGTACTAAGTAAAGCATCTGTTGACCGAGGTCTAGGTCGAACTTTCTTCTTTAGAATTTATGATGCTGAAGCAAAACAATACCCAGGTGGAATGCGTGATACTTTTGAAATTCCAAACGCTGAGGATAATATCCGAGGATACAAAGGAGAAAAAGCTTATCGATTATTAGAAGAAGATGGAGTTGTTGCATCTGAATCTCCTGTTCATGGTGGAGATATACTGATTGGAAAAACTAGTCCTCCAAGATTTATGGAAGAATATAGAGAATTTGAATCAACAGGTCCTTACCGAAGAGATACTTCAATTGGAGTAAGACCATCTGAAACTGGTGTTGTTGATACCGTTGTAATGACACAATCCAATGAAGGTGGAAAGATGTACAAGATTAGAGTAAGAGATATGAGAATTCCAGAAATTGGTGACAAATTTGCATCTAGGCATGGACAAAAGGGTGTACTTGGAATTTTAGCAAAGGCCGAAGATTTACCATATACTGCAGATGGTATCTCACCAGATGTATTGATTAATCCACACGCATTTCCTTCGAGAATGACTGTTGGAATGTTCATGGAATCAATTTGTGGTAAAGCTGCCGCATTAAGAGGAAGCCAATTTGACGGATCTGCATTTGTTGGAGAAAAAATGGAAGAAGTCAAACCCGTAATGGATGCTGCTGGGTTCAAATATTCTGGTAAAGAAATAATGTATGATGGAAGAACTGGTAAATCATTTCCAGTAGAAGTTTTCATTGGAGTAGTATACTATCAAAAATTACACCATATGGTTGCAGACAAAATTCATGCAAGAGCTCGTGGACAAGTCCAGATGTTAACTAAGCAACCAACTGAAGGTAGGGCAAGAGGTGGTGGATTGAGATTTGGTGAAATGGAGAGAGATTGTTTGATAGCATATGGTGCATCAATGATTCTTAAAGATAGATTGCTTGATGAATCTGATAAAGCTGACATTTTTGTTTGTGAGAGATGTGGATTAGTTGCATATCATGATGTTAAACAAAGAAAATATGTATGCCGAGTTTGCGGTGATAAAGCTAAAGTTTCATCTGTATCTGTTGCATATGCCTTCAAACTTTTGTTACAAGAAATGCAAAGTTTGAATGTGGCTCCAAGATTGCTCATAAAGGAGAAAGTATAATGTCGATTCAAGCAATAAAATCAATTGACGCAATAAGATTTTCAGTTTGGTCTCCAACGGAAATCCGAAAATACTCTGTTGCAGAAATTACTGCTCCTGAAACATATGATGAGGACGGAATGCCTGTTCAAGGAGGTCTCATGGATGGTAGACTAGGTACACTTGAACCAGGACAAAAATGTCTGACATGTGGAAATACTGCTGCTAGATGTCCAGGACACTTTGGTCATATTGAACTTGCTGAACCTGTTTTACATATTGCATTTATTGACAATATTTACAAGCTTTTACAATCTACATGTCGTTCTTGTGCAAGACTCAAAGTTCCACAAGAAGATCTAGATGAATTTAGAAAAATTAAAGAAAAACATGCAGCATACACTGTAATTTCCGAAAAACGTATTCCAGAACAAATTATCGAAAAAGCAAAAAAAGCAAAAGAATGTCCTCATTGTGGTAAAACTCAGTATGAACTAATCTTTACAAAACCGACTATTTTTGTTGAAAAAACAGAGATAGGTGAACACAGATTACTCCCAATTACAATCCGAGAAAGATTCTCTCAAATTATTGATGATGATCTTAATCTTTTAGCATATGATCCTGTTACTGCAAGACCAGAGTGGTTTATTCTACAAGTCTTGCCTGTTCCACCAGTAACTGTAAGACCATCTATTATTCTTGAAACTGGAATTAGATCTGAAGATGATCTAACACACAAAATGGTAGATATTATCAGAGTTAATCAAAGACTAAAAGAAAGTAAGGAAGCTGGAACTCCTCCATTAATTGTTCAAGATTTAGTAGATTTGTTACAATATCATGCAACTACATATTTTGATAATGAAGTTTCTGGTATTCCACAAGCTCATCATCGTTCAGGACGTCCGCTAAAGACATTAACTCAAAGACTCAAAGGAAAAGAAGGAAGATTTAGAGGATCATTATCTGGAAAAAGAGTTGATTTTTCAAGTAGAACTGTGATTTCACCTGATCCTAACTTGGACTTGTCTGAAGTAGGAGTTCCTGAACAAGTTGCAATGAAACTAACAATTCCTGAAATTGTCACTGAATGGAATATTGAAAGAATGAGAAAACTTGTAATTAATGGTCCAAACCAATTTCCTGGTGTAAATTATATCGTTAGACCTGACGGTGTTAAAATTAGACTTGATTTTGTTGAAGATCGTTCTACAATAGCTGAGACATTAGAGATTGGATATCTTGTAGAGAGACATCTTTCTAATGGTGATATTGTCCTGTTCAATAGACAACCATCTCTTCACCAAATGTCAATCATGGCCCATTATGTAAGGGTACTTCCAGGAAAGACTTTCAGATTACATCCATCTGTATGTCCTCCGTATAACGCAGACTTTGATGGTGATGAGATGAATCTTCACGTCCCTCAGAGCGAAGAGGCTAGAGCAGAAGCAATTCTATTGATGAGAGTACAAGATCAATTAATCTCTCCAAGATATGGTGGTCCAATAATTGGAGCACTAAGAGATTTTGTTACTGGTGCATATCTTTTAACAAAAGATGGTACTACTCTAACCCCACAAGAGTTTTACAATTATGCAATGCTTGGTGGATTTACTGATAAACTTCCAAAACCTACAACAAAAACTAAAGAAGGTTTAATGTACACCGGTAAACAACTATTCTCATTATTCTTACCAAAAGACTTCAACTATGTAATTACATCAAAGTGGTCAAAAGGAACAAAAGGCCCTCAAAAAGATGTTGTAATTAAGAACGGCGAACTAATTAGTGGCGTAATTGACAAATCATCAATAGGTGCAGAAGAACCAGAAAGTGTATTGCATAGAATTGCAAAAGATTATGGAAATACCAAAGCAAAGAACTTCTTGAACTCTATTCTAATTATAGTAAAACAATACATCACTCATTATGGTTTTAGCTATGGTTACGCTGATCTTGAAGTGCCAGAAAAAGAAAAACAACAGATTCTAGATGATATTCAAGAAACATATAGCATCATATCTGATCTTACTTCTCAATATGAAAAAGGAACCCTAAAACTAACCAGAGGAATGAGACCTGAAGAAGCATTAGAGGCATACATTGTTAATGAATTAGGAAAAGCAAGAGATAAAGCTGGAATGACTGCAGATCAATCCCTTGATCAAAGTAATGCTGGAAGAATCATGGCTACAACTGGTGCAAGAGGTTCATCACTTAACATTGGTCAGATGGCAGGTGCATTGGGGCAACAATCAAGACGTGGAAATAGGTTACATGATGGTTACAATAATCGTGCGTTACCTCATTATCAAGAACATGACAATAATCCAGATGCACATGGATTTGTAAAATCAAACTATAGAGAAGGTTTGTCGGCACTTGAATTCTTTTTCCATGCAATGGGAGGAAGAGAAGGACTAGTAGACACAGCAGTTAGAACCCAACAAAGTGGATATATGCAGCGTAGATTGATCAATGCCTTAGAGCATATTAGATTAGAATACGATGGAACAGTTAGAGATCCCCACGGTCATATCATTCAATTCCTTTATGGTGAAGATGGAATAGATGTAGCAAAAAGTGATCATGGTGAAGCATTCAATGTTAATAGATTAATTGAATCCCAAACAATTATTGATTCTGGTAAGAAAGCAACTAGGGAAGAGATTATAGAGTTATCAAAGAAATACACAAAGACATTCAATCCAAGATTAAAACAACTAGTATCTGATGGATTGCTAGATTCCAAATTAAGTAAAGAAGGTGCAGAAATTGTTTGTAAAAAAGGACTATCATTATACAACAAAGCCAAAGTTGAACCTGGTCAAGCAGTAGGAATCATCACCGCACAATCAATTGGTGAACCTGGTACTCAGATGACATTACGAACATTCCATTTTGCAGGAATTGCAGAAAGAAACGTAACCTTGGGCCTTCCAAGATTAATTGAACTTGTTGATGCAAGAAAAAAACCCGTTACTCCAACTATGGATATCTATCTTGATAACGAATCAAAAAAATCTAGAGAAAAAGCTATAGATGTTGCAAGAAATGTTTTGCAAACCAAAGTAAGTGCATTAATTTCTGATAGTGAAACTGATTATACTTCTCAGATCAAATTAATCTTGAGTGCAAATAGACTCAAAGAAAGAGGATGCACTGTTGGTGAAGTAGAAGCCGCATTACAATCAAACAAAAAATTCAAAATTGAAACAACAGGTGATTTAATAATTCTGAAATTAGTTGAAGAATCTGATGCTCCAACTGTAATTGCAATTAGAAATAAAGTACTCAATACTACCGTTAAGGGAGTTCCAGATATTGAACGAGTAACCTTAGTCCAAAAAGACGATGAATGGGTAATTCAAACAACTGGTTCAAACATAGCCAAAGTACTTGAAGTTTCAGGAATTGATAAGAAAAATGTTAGAACAAACAATGTCTTTGAAATTGCAGGTACCTTGGGAATTGAGGCATCTAGAAATGCTTTGATTAATGAGCTAAACAGTACTCTAGAAGATCAAGGTTTAGAAGTTGATAATAGGTATATCATGTTAGTATCTGATTTAATGTGTTCTAGGGGGTATATGCAACAAATTGGTAGACATGGAATTGCTGGAACCAAAGACAGCGTTCTTGCAAGAGCAGCATTTGAAATTACTGTTCCAACTATCGCACATGCTGCATTGGCTGGCGAAGTTGAGCAACTCAAAGGTATTACTGAAAACGTTATTGTTGGAAGCATGATTCCAATCGGAAGTGGAACTGTAGACCTTTACATGCAAGTAAGCAAGAAGAAATGAGGATTCAATAAAATATTATAATGTGATACTGATGGGCGACGAAATTTCCACTTTAATGAACAATAATAAAAACAAAGTTATTTTGTTACGATTAAGAAACAACAAAACTGTTAGAGGAAATCTCCAAGATTTTGATATCCATATGAATCTGACATTAGATGATACTGAAGATATTTCAGACAACAAGACTACAAAACTTGGAACAATTCTTTTACGTGGTGATAATATTTTGGCAATTTCATTACCTGATGAAGAATCCTAACTAAAAATACCATTTATTCTTAAACATTAAATTCTAACTCTGATAATTTGTATTCATGTTGGTACTTTCTTTAATTTTTTTAATGTTTTTACCTTCTGTATTTGCTGAACAAGTTCCAGATTATGATAATCCATACTCTCCAATTTTTACTGACAAACCAGTATATTCGTGGACAGAGAAAGTTAAAATGACTATTCTTGCACCTAGCTGGAACACTGATAGATATTTGATTGATTCAATAGGTGATGATGAAGATCATCTCATTGAAATTTCTACAAGAGAACATTCACTTACTCCGTATAGATTTACAGAAACTGATGTCAATTCTGGAATATTTACTGCTGAAATAATCCTTACAGGATTTTCTCATGATGTTGATGGTGATGGAGATATTGATACATCTCCTAGGACTATTGGAAATGGACCAACAAGTGGATTTTTAGAAGTAGATCGAGATTCTGCAATTACAATCTCGTTTGAATTTGCAGATGGAGTTGTATTGACTGAATCTGCTCCAATACAATGGAATATTGGAAAAATTCAATTCTCTGAAGAAAATTATCTTTCTGACAACACTGCATCAATACGTGTAATTGATTCAGATCTTAATCTTAATCCAGAATCTTTGGATCATATGCCAATTCAAATTTCTTCAACTTCTGATATATCTGGTATTGAAGTTGATGCCATCGAAACATCTGAAAGCTCTGGTGTATTTGTTGCAACAATTTCTTTTACTCAAAACCTATCTTCAAGTGGAAATCGCCTATTTGCCACATCTGGTGATACAATTTTTGCAAAATACGATGATCATACACTTCCAAAACCCTATAGTACTTCTGATAATCTTGAAGTCACGACATTTGCATATGTTGATTCTTCAATTCCCACATTGCAAAGACTGCAAAGTTTACCAATTGTTTTATCTGATACTTTTGGTAATTCATTGACATCGTTTTCAATTAATGATCAAATACAAATTGTTGGAACAATATCAAATGAACAGAATTTTAAACAAAAATTTGTTTATCTCTTTCAAGTCAAAGATAAGAACAATTATGTTGTATCTGTTTCTTGGATCCAAGGTGAAATATCTAAAAATCAAAATCTAGATGTTTCTCAGTCTTGGATTCCTAAGAAAACTGGGGTATATACTATTGAAACCTATACTTGGAATTCATTAATTAACACAGCTCCTTTATCCCCCTCTCTATCTACATCAATCTTTGTTAAATGAGTAAAAATATGATTTCTGCATAATCAATAAATACAAAATTACGATTTTAGCCGTGTGTTTGGATACAAAATTGGACTCTTGTTATCTGTAATAGCCTTGCTTCCAATTATTACATCCCAAAGCTTTGCAGATTCAATTTTGATAGAATTTGATAAACCGGAATATCAAACTGGTGATTCTATGGTGATCTCTGGGCATCTTTTAGATTTTAAGATACCTGTGATTGCATTGAGTCTTTATGATCCTGACGGAAAAATTTTATCTGCAAATAATATGATCATTGATTCCAATGGAACTTTCTCCAAAATAATTTCCTTGGATTCTCCATTTTATGATAAATCTGGAGAATATACAGTAAAGTTAAATTATGGTAAAATAACTCAAAATGAATTTTTTACTATAACAGGAAATAATTCTGAGCCAGAAATCATTATCTCAGAATCAATAACACCTGAAATTATTTCATTAATCATCGACAAGAATCAGTATTATGACAATGATTTTGTCATGATTACTGGTATTGTTTCTACCATTGATTCACCAAATGTGTTAATCGGTGTTTATGATCCATTTGGAACTCCAACAGGATTCTATTTTGGACAAATTGATTCTGATTTAAAATTTTCTGCAAATTTTCTTGTAAAGTCTGGTATTAATTTTAAAACTTATGGAACTTATTCCATAAAAGCACATTATGGGGAAACTGAAAAAATAACTAATTTTGATTTTCAAGAGTCTAATACTAAAACAGACCTTGAAAACAAACCCATAGTTAAAAATAATAATGAATCAAAAACTGTAGCAGAAAAAAATAATTCTGATATTAAATCACCTGAAATTATAACTGATCAAAATAAAAAATCATTAGATACTAAAATTAAAAAATATGATAATCTCTCTGTTGAAGATTTAGAATTAGGTAAACTACTTAATCAGATCAATTTAGAATGTGATCAGAGTAACCTTGTTGATACTATTTCTTACTATGATGGTATGGGTCCTGCACTATACAGACTTTGTAAATTTGATCAATCTTTAATTATTTTTGATGATTCATTAATTAAAGATCCAAATAATGTTGAAATTATTACTAACAAAGGTTCGGCTCTTGGTAAACTTGGGTATATTTCAGAATCTATTTTTTATTATGATCAAGCACTTAAAATTGACTCTAATTTTATTCCCGCAATCAATAACAAGGCAAATGCCCTTGCAAATATGGGAAAATATGATGAATCTATCTTACTTTATAATGACGCTCTTCAAAAAAATCCTGATTATAATACCGCAAGAAAAAACCTCAAATCTGTTTTATCTGAATTACCTCTAGAAAACCAAGTAATATCTGTAGAACACGGGTCATCATCTGAAGAAACATCTGAAAAAATATTTGAAATTGAAAATAATTCAAAACATCAAATAAAAAAACCTTCTAATTTTTTTGAAGAAATAGCTTTAGCTTTTTCATCGTTAGGATCTTTCTTTGGATTTCACAATTAAGTGTATTTTTGACTTTTTTATAGGTAAAATTTCAATAAACCTATAAAGCCCTGTAAAGACGATCGACAATAAGGATAACACATGAGTAAGATACTAGAAAAAATATTAAAAGATGCACTTAAAGAAGATAAAGTTACGATGGGCTCCAAACAAGTATTGAACTCTATGAAAAACTCCAAGCTAATTGTATTGTCTCAATCTGTACAAAAAGAAATGTTTGCAAAAATTGAATTAGATGCAAAAAAAGAAAAGATACCATTAGTTAACTTTCAAGGAACATCGGTCGCATTAGGAAGACTATGCGGCTTACAATTCAGAATTTCAACAATTTCATTTACATCTTTGAGTGATGCAAACATCAAATCAATTCTTAAGGATACAGAAACTGAGGAAAAAAATGAATAATTACATTGCATCAAATGAAAGTTTAAATGAGACAGATTTTGCTCGGAGATAAAAAGGAATTCTAATGACACAATCAATTAAACTTACAACTGATCAAATGCGTATGATGTCTCTCTTTCAAAATGTTACAGGTGCAACCGCTCGTGATTGTGTTGAAGATGAAAAACAAGATCGTGTAATTTTTGTAGTAAATACTGGTAAAATGGGATTAGCTATTGGAAAGGGTGGAATTCATATCAAATCATTACAAAACATTGTAAAGAAAAGTGTTGAGCTAGTTGAATTTGATGAGGATCCGGCTAAATTTTTAACAAATCTACTTAACTCTAAATTGGTTTCTGAAGTAAAAATAAATACACGAGCAGATGGTTCTAAACAGGCAATAATCATGGTAGACCCAAGAAAGAAAGGTATTGTTGTAGGACGAGAAGGTAGAAATGCTGAGAAAGCAAGATTACTTGCAAAGCGATATTTTGATATTACAAGTGTTCTAATTAATAGTCCTGAAAAAGCAACATTGGAAATGTAAGATATGACAAAATCACCCCTTGGCTTATTTGCTGGTAGAGTTTTAGTTGCAAAAAGAAAAAGACAGCGATGGGCAATCTCTACTTACAAGAGAAGAAAACTTGGTATTGATAAAAAAGCCGATCCTCTTGGAGGTGCACCTCAAGGAAGAGGAATTGTTTTAGAAAAAGTAGGTATTGCAGCAAAACAACCCAACTCCGCTGTTAGAAAATGTGTTAGAGTTCAGTTAATTAAAAATGGTAAAACTGTTACGGCATTCTTGCCACGAGACGGTGCAATGAATTTCATTGATGAACACGATGAAGTGCATATTCAAGGAATGGGCGCAACACAAGGCGGTGCAATGGGAGATATTCCTGGAGTTAGATTCAAAGTTTTCAAAGTAAATGGTACATCACTTAACGAGCTAGTAACTGGAAAGAAAGAAAAACCAAGGAGATAAAATTGGCAGAAACAAAGAATCTATTACTATTTAGAAAGTGGGACATGTCTGATATTGAAGTCAAAGATCCTGGATTAAAAACAGCAATTTCCCTAAGGAAGCAAATTTTACCATACACATTTGGTCGTTCAGCACTAAAAAGATTCAACAAAGCTGATGTCAACATAGTTGAAAGATTATGCAACAAAGTTATGCATTTTGGTAAAAAATATGCAAAAAACACCGGAAGAATGACTGGTAAAAAAACCAAAGTAATCAATACTGTAAAAGTAGCGTTTGATATTATTGCATTAAAGACTGGTAAAAATCCAGTTGAGATTTTAGTTAGAGCAATTGAATTTTCTGCACCAAATGAAGATACAACAAGAATTGTATATGGTGGTACTGTCTACCATGTATCTGTAGATGTTGCTCCAATCCGAAGAGTAGATATGGCATTAAAATTTATTGCAGATTCTATACGAGATGCAACATTTTCTAACCCAAAACCAATTGAGGAGCATATGGCAGAACAGCTTATTTTGGCAGCTTCCAATGATCCAAATGCTCCATCTGTAAAGAAAAAACACGAATTAGAAAGAATAGCACAAGCATCTAGATAGTAATTTTTCTAGTAGCCCGAGGCAGATTCGAACTGCCGTCTCCGCCTATCCACTCTTGAGATCCAGAGGGCAGAATCCTTGATCTAAAATTTTTTTATTTGACCGCTAGACTATCGGGCTACCGAAACAAATTCTAATGTTTTAGCATATAATCATTTGCTGAAATTACTTGAACTTAACTTCGTGAATAGATGTAGCATAATCACAATTCGCTTTTAATCTCATATATGGAATTAATCTAAAATGAATTGAATAAATATCCTCTTCTTTTAACAAGATTCCTTTTTGCATTAATGACACCAATCCACGTGATGTGATTGCTACGCTTACATTCTTTTTTTCACATATTTGATCACGTTTTTTTTGATATTGTTTTAGTGAAAATGCTACATCATTAATTTCTAAAATCAAAGGCCATACAATTTCAGCCCAAACAAATCTTCGATTTTCTGTAGCTGATGCATACTTACCTTTTTCACTCAACATTAATAACATCTGCAAAAGATGTTATAACTTAATAGTTGTCTCAAAAAGAAATTGAAGAATCACTGAATCTATTGCAAAAAGATTGGGATATTGATCCTATTTTACGAGAATTTATGTTAGGAAAAGTAACTGATGTTTCTGATTACCCATTAAAAGTTAAAGATGTTATTTTTCATATTCCGTATCTTGTATCCAAAAAAAAATATATTTTATGGAAATGTTTTTGGCCAGATTGCCATAATTGTTGTGACAGACAAGGTAGATTACCTCTAACTTCAGATGATCTAATTACTATTGGAAAAGGATTGAAGTATCAAAGACCATCTGATTTTATAAAAACTGAAACAGTCACAACCACTTGGCAAGATACTGCTCCATCTGGTCAAGTCACTACAATGACTACAATTAATCTTAAAAGAAAGACTGATGAAACTGAACACGAAGACGGAACTCATATCTCGTGTAGATTCTTAGATGAAAAGGGTGGATGTAGTATGCATCCCGATCGTCCTGGTGTGTGTTATTTGTATCCGTTTTCTACATGGCTTGAAAATGAAAAAGGTATGCCACGAGTACATGCAACATATCAATTTACAGGTGATTGTCCTGGGTTTTATCTCTCCGATGATTTACAATTAATGAAGCAAGAACTAAAAGATTATTCCAAAATAATTTATGATTATAACATGTCATCAAATAGAACAATGAGGGAAAATCTTGGTTCTGTAAGTTTTGGTTAAGCTTTAGCTACTTTCATCAAGTCTGATATTTTAATATCCATTCCAAATCTAGCTTCATTCTTTTTCATGTATCTAAAAATAGAGATAAAGTCTGGAAGTGATTTGAAAAAATTAAATTCCTTGTGAATCTTTGCTCTGACAAACTTGAATACTTTGTCGTAAATTTTATAGTGTTTATCTACTGCTTTTTCATATGCTGCAAAGTCATGCATGTTTTCTAAAAAGATATCAACGCATTGCATACTAGGAATTATTCCCTCACCCAGAAGAGCATAGACTGTACCAATTGATTCCCCAACTCCTACAATCTTACCTTTGTAAAACGGCTTGCACTTTCCTGGAGTTGCTAATCTAATTGGTCTTCCTTTAGTTTTTAGAACCTTGCCACCATGTTTTTTTAGAAAATCATCAGTTGCTTTGATGTGGTTTTTTCTATAATCTCCTGCGCCAATATGTGCCCATTTCTCACCTAACGGGAAATACCAGAAATATCCGGACATTCCTGGAAATGGTTCTATGTAAAAGTCCTCATATGGTACTTTGTCTTCATATTCTACTTTGTATTCATATGTTGGCAAGAAAAAATCTTCTTCTAATTTTGGTAAATAGGTTCTTGCAAATCCAGTACAATCAACTATCATGTCGTATTCTTTTTCCAGGTCTTCTAGCTTTGGAGCTTCACCGTAGATTATTTTGGAATCTTTAATGAAATCTTTGATTAATGCTAATTTGTCATATGTGCACAATCCGTGCAAGCCGATATCGAATTTTACGCTGTTATTCATTTTAACGTGCATTGTCTTTCCATCATGAATCAAAAAGTTATCAAAATTGCGTCCAGTCTTTTTGCAAAATTTTTCTAGTTCTGACTTTATTGTTCCCCATGCACAAATAGAATCATGTCTTTCTTGTGTGCTTCGCTCATATCCTATTACTTCATGTTCAGAATTTTTGAGTCTTGCTATAAGATAACTGCCTGCAACTCCCATACCCATAACTGCAATTTTCATTTCACAGCTAGTCTCTTTTGACCTAATAAATACAATATTGCATTGTTTTATCATTATTTGTTTCAAATTTGGCTTTTACGTCATTCTATTGATCAGATAGGGAAACTCAAAACAGTTGAGAGATTGGTGAATCTTAATGCAGATAACAAAGATTTTGGATTGAAACTATTCAATCAAAATAGCAGGCTTGAATGGCCTTGCGTGTCTTGCCTTTCCTTTAGGATCATAGATGTTATCATCTGATTCTGCGAAAACATCAATCTCTACTCCAAACTCTTTCTTTCCTAATTGAGTCAATTCATTTGTAAGAAAACTCTTCTCGTCAAAGTTTTTAGAATCTAGCTTTGTCTGTCTAATTTCAGTTGGTTCAGATAAAATATCCTTGATTGTCTTTTGTACAAAGTCTGGAATTTTTTTAACATCAGATGTGTCTGGATTGGCAATTAATTCTTTCATTACAATTCCCATATTTGTTTGTCCTGCCATTACTTTTTCTAAAATGGAATGATACACTTTGGACTTGAATGAATCAGCTGTATAGATTGTAATCTTTTTTGGAATAATTTTTGTTACTTTGAGAATATTTGAAATATCCTCAATTAGTAATTTTAACAACTCTTCGGATTGAATGGCAGATGCATTGACATTTTCTGCAGAGAATTTTGGCCATTGAGATGTTGATACTAGCTTAGAATGTCCTAGTTTTTCCCATATTTCTTCTGCAATATGTGGTGCAAATGGTGATAGCATTGCCACTCGTGTAGAGTTTATCTGATGTAAAATTCCTGAAATGTTTTCTCTATTTTTTGCATTTACTCTTTTCATATACCAGCTCAAATCCGATTCAAATGAAAACAAAATGTCATGTAGAGCTTCTCGTAATCTCATTTTTTCAATAGATGATGTAACCTCAGACACCATACTTTGAGTTTTAGATAAAATCCATCGGTCTTCTGCTTCTAGGGTATTATTGTTTTTTTCAGGTTTGAGCCTAGAACACTCATTGTATAATGCTTCTAGCTTATTTTGAATTCCTGAAACTGACTCCATGTTAAAATCCGCATCTTGTAGTAATTCTGCAGAAATTATTATTGCCAGTCTGATAGGGTCTGCGCCATAATCTTGGATTGCTTTTCGCAATGGTATGATATTTCCCATACTCTTTGACATTTTAGAACCATTCATCAAAACAGAACCATTAACTACAATTTCTTTGGGCCAATTGCTTTTAGGAAATATTGCAACATGGTTCAGTACAAAAAATGTCAAGTGATTTGGAACCAAATCCCGTCCAGAGTGTCTTGAATCTACTGGATAAAAATACTGGAACTCTTTTTTGATTTCATTGATTATATTCTCTGACATTCCAGTAATTGCAGAAACCTTATTTGCATCACCAATATCCAAGAAAATATAATCAAAGAATTCTTTGGATAATTTTTCTGCCTTCAGTGTTCCATTATTTACAAATTTTGAAATTGTATAGTATGCCATGTAAATTACAGAATCTGAAAGACTCTCTACAATCCAGTCCTTATCCCATGGTAATTTTGTTCCTAATCCGTGTTGTCTTGCACATGCTCTTTCTCGTAGCCATCCAATAACATAGTTAAACTCTGATCTAATCTCTTGCGGTAAAATGTTCATTTCATCAAAGCACTTGGTAGCTAATTCTTTCCAATCTTTGTCTCCATAATTTAGGAACCATTGATTATTGAGAACTTTGACAACACATTCTGCTCCGCATCTGCATCTTACTGGAGTGTTTGTTAGTTCTAGTAAGATATCTGCATATTTGTTTTCAATTAACCATTCTTTGATGGTATCTTTTGCATATGCTACTTTGATTCCAGCAAATCTCTCTGTGTTTTGTTTTAGCTTTCCACCATAGAATTCCTTTCCATATACTTCCTTTGTTGCCTCTTCTAATTTTGAATCACTTTGATCTTTTACTCCGAATCTCTCAACTACCTCTTTTGCTGGATTATCACCATACCCCTCAGTCTGAATAATAGATATGGGCATGATTTTGTTTACAAGTGAGGCCAATTTAGGCTCAATTTTTGCTTTTTTGAGGTCCTCTAATGCCTGATGATCAAATGGTGCATGTGCTGGAACTGACATGACCATTCCAGTTCCTGTTCCACTCTCAACAAAACTTGCAGGAAGCATTGCAATTGATTCATTTCTATGTGGAACTATTACTGATTTTCCAATTAATTCTGAACCCTTTATCTCACCATCATATGTTATTTTTTTATCCAAAAATTCTAGTTTGTATGCACATTCTGCACTTACAATCCATTTTTCATCATCCACTGTAATTTTTTTGTAAATGATTTCTGGATTGACCCAAAGATTCACAACACCAAAAATTGTTTCAGGGCGTAGTGTTGCAGTTGGAATGATATAATCTTCGTATTTGAATTTGATCAAAATATATTCTGTAAAATCTGGTTCCACATCACCTAGTGTGTCATGTTGTGATACTGGGTTTTGATCTTTTGGACACCATCCAACTGGATGTGACCCTTGAATGATTAGCTTCTTTTCTCTTAATGTGTTGATTTGCCATTCGATGAATTTACTATATGCAGGATCAATTGTAGTAAATTCTCTTCTCCAGTCAATTGAATATCCCATCTCTATCATTCCAGCTTTAATTTCCTGATGGAAATAA
>JBKKCM010000034.1:0-4291 GCA_046712755.1 Nitrosarchaeum sp.
GGTTACATGAGTTCTGTCAAATCAGTTAGACACCCACACCAGTTTTAGGTTCAAGACCACATTTACAATTATTTTTAGACATTACTTTAATTGAGAAAGTTTTTCAACTATGGAATTAATTTTCTCATTAGTCATTCTGAAATTTAATTAGGTTACTATCCCTCCTAAAATATAAATTAAATTTTTTTCGGTTCTGTTTCCTCTATGGAACACATTTTCTCGTGTTTTTTGTCGGGACATGAAAAAGATTGAATGATTTTATCCTAATTCTAGTCATTGTTTATCTAGGATTAATTCTGTTGTTTTGGAACAGTCCATGAGCTTTTTTTAGATTGATAATGGTTGAAAATTTTACCACATTTACATTTGTAGCGATTAACCAAAGTTTTGCCATAACTCCATTCTTTAAACGGTTTCTCACTCTGTTTTTTCCTAGTTTTACTTTTTTTGTTTCTTCAGGATCTCCAACATCGTTTAGTTCCCTTGAACCAAGCTTAAACCATCTAAAGAATATCTTGAGAACTTTTTTATGATCATAGGAATAGTTTGATTCTTGACCATTACTCTCTGCAAATTGGTCCATTATTTTTGAAACTAAAATCTCAATATCCTCTTTTGTTACTTGACTCCATTCTTTTTCAGCTAGTTTGGATAAGATATAGAGCGTTTGAAGATGTTTTCGTCTTGTCCCCTTTGCTTTTGATGTGTTTATCATTTCTCTGTCGTATTTGTAAATTAACTCTACAGTGTTTTTTGGCAAATCTTTTTCTATTCTTCTACAAATACCTTGAATCTGTTTATCGTAAGAATAAATGTCCGAAATTGGCTTTTCTGTGGGTGATTTGAGCATAAGACATCATAATACATGTCAGGGTATTAAACTGAATTATGTATGCCGGGGATGGGTTTCGAACCCACGACCTCCAGATTATGAGTATTGCCTTTTTTGGAAGAACCGGTAGAGTTTACCAATTAACTGGCACTCTAACCAGGCTGAGCTACCCCGGCATAATGTATTTCAGATAATTTGAGAAATTAAATGCTACGTATGTAGATTTGAATGATTCTGATCATTTTTACATGAATTTTTAATCTTTGGCTAACTCTGACCAGATTACTTTTTCGTTTTGTACCCAAAGGAATTTTTTCTGCAATGCGGCAGTGTATAATTTCTCCCATTCTACACCTACTTCATTAGTCCATGCTTTGAAAATACGCGGATCTATGTAATTTCGCAATGATGTTCCAAGGTTGTAATCTTTAGTTTTTTCAGATAAGTTAATTTGTAGTTGTAATTTCTCGACTCTCTCTTTTTGTTTTTCTTTCTGTTTTTTGATTTGCTCATTCAGTGTTTTAATTTTTTTTACTTTATTCTTTTTTTGTGCATCTGTTTTATCTTCTGATGATTCTGTCTTTTTTAATGTGTCTAGAGTTTTTTTCCAAGGTTGCTCTTTGTTGATGTTTTTTAGTGTCTCTCTTTTGTTTTCAAGTGATTCCTCAAAGGTTTTTGGTATGGTTCTTTTATGATTGCACATTATTGCTGCTTCCAAATTTGCCAATTTTGCATGATATAATTTTTCATTGGGTGTTTTTCCTTTCATATTGTCGTGTTCTTTAAGATAATTTTTTACCATTGTAGTTGCAAGATAAGTTCTGAAAACTTTGGCAGTTAATCCATTTACTATGCTAGAATAATATGCATTTACATGTCTTGATGTGATATCTTCAAAAATCTCATCTTTTGGTTTTTTATTTTGGATTAGTCTCTTGAGGTTTTCTTGGAATTGTTTGTCATTACCTTCTGCTTTGACTGTTTCTTGCCATCTCACACTATCTTTTCCCAAGAAATCAAATTCTATTGTATTATCTGTAATGTTGATGTGTTCTTTCCTTAATGTGGTTGCACCAACTGTATCTGCCTCGTCAGGATCTTTTTCATCTCCTACTCTCATTGCAGTTCTGTAAATCAAATAACATACAGTTGCAATTCTGCTAATTTTGGGATCCTTGTTTTTCATATCTTTTACTATTCTGTCTTTGATTTTCTCGATCTCTTTTGATAGCTTGACTGCTTTTTCATATTTTGCCTTATCTCTATCTTGTTTTAGTCCTGCAGTGTCTGCAAGCCACACATACTTTCTTTTTTCAGTAAGGTAATCTGTCCAACCCGCTAGCCACATTGAATCATTATCGTGAACAATTTTGCCCCAGTTTCCTTCTGGGATTTTTGCCTCTTTGCCTAGATTTAGTGTAACATCTTTTGCCGTTACACGAGGTTTCCATCTTCCTCTAAGCGGATGATCTCCTCTTCCAATAAAAATTCCTGGAGGCTCTGCCATGTAATTTGCAACATCCACTTCTTTTCCATCCATGATGGCTTTGCCGTATTTTTGTACCAGTTTTTCTCGTAATTCTTTTCGTTTAACAGCTAATGCTTTTTTCTCCTCTTTTGTCATCATCTCTCTGAGATCTTTTTCTTTGTCGACTATTTTGTAAGCATGTGAAAAATCAATATCTTGATATGACATATTCTTAAATTTTGGTGACAGTGTTTTAGCAAAATCTTCTGTAAAATTTTTCTGAAAAACTTTGTCTTGAGAATATAGGGTGTCTTTCTTTTTTGCCCATTGGTATGTCATCTCCTCTTGATTCAGATTGAGATCTACACTCTCTCCTTTGATCTTTATCTTAATTCCATGTGCTTCGTAAGCAGGTGGAAATAAGATTCCATTATGTTGTAGTGTTTTCCATTTCATTTTTCATCATTTAAAATTGCGGACTTTGACAAAAACTCTATTTTCTGTGTATATCAATTTAACGTAGTTACTGCTTTTAACTTGAAAATAGTTCTTTTTTGAGATAGTTCTCAAATTCTGTATCTGTTTTTGTCTTTTTTGCTTCCAAAAACATCTGTGCATCGTTTCCTACAATATATCTTGGTCTTGGGTTTTCTTCTTTGATTGCATTCAAAATTGTCGTGGCTACTTCTGATGGAGGAGTTCCCAACTCTGCCATCATCTTTATTCCCATGATTACTTTTTCAGTAATTTCTTTGTACGGTGAATCCGGTTTTAGCTCTGCAATCTTCATAGATGAGAAAAAGTTTGTCTTTATAACTCCAGGTTCGATGATGATGATTTTTACTCCAAATTGTCCTAATTCATATCTTAATGATTCAGATAATCCCTCTAATGCAAATTTTGAGCTAATATATGCCGGTGATCCTGGAAATCCAATTCTTCCGGCAACTGAGCTTACATTTACAATTCTACCTGAACCTTGTTTTCTCATAATTGGTGCAACTTTTTGAATGATGCTGATTATTCCAAAGAAATTAGTTTCAAACTGTGCTCTGAAGTCTTTCATTGATACATCTTCAACACTACCAAACAATCCCCAACCTGCATTATTTACCAAAACATCAATGCGTTGTTTTTTTGAAATAATTTTCTCAACAGCTGCACTGATTGATTTTTCATCATCTACATCTAATTCAATAATTTCTATATTCAAATTTTCTTTTTTTGCAATTTGTAATATTTTCTCTGCTTTTTTGGAATTTCTAACTGTGGCAAATGTGTAAAATCCCTCTCTTGCAAGTGCTAACGACGTTTCATATCCTATTCCTGACGAACTTCCTGTTACAATGGCCACTTTTTCCATATGATTGATGGAAATTTGTTATATTTATCCCATTTTGATTTTACACTAATGGTCTGTCTCCTTCTGTAGGTTCTACTAGTTTAGTCTCTTCACCGTCATTAATTCTTTGAAGAATTTCTAATGCAGCATATTTGTGTAAAAATTCATTGTTGTTTCCACATCTATATGAAAATGTACAACGTGGACAGCCTGCTTCATTTTGACATGGGCATTCTTTTACTATGACCATGCTTCGCTCAAGCGCACTTTCAAATCTATCAAATAGCGCCTTACTTGCTCCATTTCCTCCAATCGCACCATCATAGATGAAAATTAAGCCTGAAGTTCCCAAAGATATTCCTCCTAAATCTTGAGACACCCCTCCTGTTATCATGTTGCTACCTTCAATTACAACATGTTCTGTGGCATGATATCCACTTGCTTCTGTGTAATCTTCATCTTCTGCTTTTTTAATTTCTTTTGTTGGTCTTGGTGCATGAAATACAATTCCCTTTGTGATAAAATCGTATTCTAAAGGAGTATCAAGTAAAACTTTTTGTCCCTGTGTAACTTCTTGTCCTAGTTCAATGTTGACATAACCGTAGACTTTTTTTTGTATGTGTAGTTTACAAAACGCAACTTCTATTCC
>JBKKCM010000035.1:0-16365 GCA_046712755.1 Nitrosarchaeum sp.
ATTCAGTGCTTATAAAGATACTAAAGTAATCGATTGAATTTCTGTTAATTTTTTATAACGATCTGAACAAATATGCAATCCCAAATTATTTAATGTCAAAAATCAAGTAAAGCTTGATGTCGTTAAATCCTGAACGATCAGTATCATATGTTCTTACAAAACATGTCTCATCATACATGAGTAAAGATTTTCTGTTGTTAAATCAAAATACGTTAGTTAGTGAAGCAGCTAGAATGCTTCAGGATTCTGAAAGAGACGATATCATTGTAATTGATGATAATCATTTACCAATTGGAATTGTTACAGACGAAGACATCATAAATAAAATGAGTGAAATTATATCGTATGCAGAATCTGCATCTTTGAAAGATATCATGTCTGCACCATTAATTACAATTAGAGAAAAAACAACACTGCAGGAAGCACTTCATAAAATGAGAGACAGTAAAATTAGAAAACTTCCAGTTGTGTCTAAAAAAAATGAAGTCATTGGAATAATTTTTCAGGGAACAATTGCAAATGTAATAAGAGATGCCACAGCGACTGCACCACGTCTATTTAGCCCCCCTGTAAAAGCGATTTTAGGAAATCTGGGATTTGTATTACAATTTGCAGGAGTTTTGTTACTTGTCCCTGCAATATTATCAACAACCTTAGGAGATACCATATCAGCCGCGGGAATTTATCTTACCACGGTACTTTTACTTGTAACAGGATTTTTCCTTAATGCATACGGTGAAAAAGCGAGTCTGAATATCCAACAAGCATCAATTCTCGTATTGTCAAGTTTGTTGATATTATCGTTATTTGGAACAATTCCGTATCTGTATGTAATGCCAACTCAAGAATCGGCAGTAGAAGGATTTGCCAATGCGTTTTTTTCAAGTGTCTCTGGATTCACCACATCTGGACTGACATTAATTGATGAGCCAGAAAATCTGCCTCAGAGTTTTACGTTCTATAGAAGTTTTACACAATTAATTGGTGGAATGAGTTTTATTTATTTAGCAATTACTGCATTATATCCAGAATCAAAAATACAATCAATGCGTGGCTTTATTTCAGGTAGATCACTACATATGCGAGAACTATTTGGAACTATTACAATAATTTTTACATTGTACATTGTGATTGTTGTGATTTTATTCTATTTATTTGGAGATATGGATATAATAGATAATTTTTCATTAACAATAAGTGCATTTGCAACGGGGGGATTTTTACCTACATCTACATTCATAGATAATCTTGATTGGCAAGAGCAGATAATTTTAATGGGTGCGATGATATTTGGGGCATTACCATTTACATTTCATTATTCATTTGTCAGGAAAAAATTCCTTTCACCAAGGCTTGGAAAAGAAGTCCTAGCATATTTCATAATTTTAGCTTCTGCAATATTGCTATTCATGTGGCTTAGCGGATTAGATCCTTTAACTAGTGTATTTTATTCAATATCAGCCAGTACAACATCAGGATTACATTCACAGAACATTGTAAATTTTAATGGTGCAGCACATACAATTTTGATTGTATTAATGGTCATAGGAGGATGTGGTTTTTCAACTGCTGGTGGAATTAAGGTTTTTAGATTATTACAGTTAAGAGATTGCAGAAAACTATTCAACAAAATATCTCGATCAGAGTTAACATCACAAAGAAAAAAAGAAATATCATCTACAGTATTGATAATAATGTTATTTTTAGGAACTATATCAATAACAGCAGTATATTTAACAGCAATTGAAAAGAAGAGTTTTGAAATTGCATTCTTTGAAGCAACTTCCATAATCACCACGACAGGATTGACCTCAGACATAGTAGATTTGGAGACAGATAGCACAGTCAAAATGGTGATAAGTTTGTTGATGATAGTTGGAAGAATGGAAATTATTGCAGTAATCTATATTTTTGTGCCTAAATTGAGCTAAAAATAGTCTAAAAGACAGAATAGAATTAATTCAATAGCAATCAACGGAGCATGTTGGAAAACCAAACTAGCCACAATGGAAAAAAATTAATAATTTTGGGATTTGCAACAATAGTAATCATATTCATAATGTATACTAGATATCAAGATTCGAAGTTATTCACACCTGATTCCATAGATGCAATTCAAAGAATCGCTTACGGTTTTTACATAATATTGTTGACAGCATTTGGGGCAATTGCATATGGAATGTATAGATATCATAAGGAAAAAGTAGAAAAAAAAGGCAAAGATCTTACAACAATTATTGCGTTAAGCACGTGGAATAAAAGAGCAAGAAAAATTTTTGTGGTAACGTTTATTGGATATGGGGTATTCTTTTCACTAGCATCTGGAACACTGGTATATCAACCAGAAGTAAATTTCGTTACACATTACGGAGCGACTATACCGTCAGGATTTGTATCACCATGCTGTGATGACCCTGGATATATGCCGAAGATCATAGTATACTTGACAGAACATGTGGGATTACAAATTATACCTATCAATTTAGTGTTGCAAGTAATCGTGTCATATTTGGTGGGATTAAACACATCAATTGCAGTTAGTGCATATACAATATTAAAAAAAGGAAGTGGAATAAGCACAGTAGGTGCTGCAACAGGATTATTCATAGCATGCCCAACATGTGCAGGGACATTTTTGTCAGTTTTTGTAGGAACAGCAAGTGGAATTGCGTTATCTATTGCGCTAACACAACTACAAACGCTATTCATTGCAATATCAATTCCGGTATTATTACTAACACCTTTTGTAATGGCAAAAAAGTTAAGAAATTCAGACGGCAGTTGTAAAATAGAACCTACAAAATAAATTTCTTTATTTCAGGAATTTTATTATTTCCTATATCATATCCGTCTCGTCTAAGAAATTTCAATGTCAATTTGTAGATTAACTCATCATGATCCACTTGATCTAATATTTCAGTCCATAGGATTTTACCATGTTTTTCAATGTGGACCTTAAATACAGGATTCATAGATTCTGCCACTTCTTTACATTGAGCAAAAGTTTTTCCATTTTTATATGCACGAATTCTAGTATCGCATGTATCCACAATACACAACAAGTGAAATTCTAAATAAACTAGATGTTAAATCAAATACTAGAAATTTACATTAAAGATATGGGAATAAAAACAACGCGTGATTACGTAAAATTTTACGTAGATCTAGATATGCAAAACAGTGTAAGTTTTTTGAGTTTTATCAATAATGAGAAAATGGTTTTAAAACATAAACTGGAAAACATGAAATTAGACAAGAGCCCAATTTTAAACGGTATTAGAATTTTAGAGGAATTAGCTGATGAGATAAAAAACAGTGGAGAGAAGGTAATTTTAGAAAAATATAGACAATAAGTTAGAAATTTGCAAAACTTAGCAAAATAAACAGATAGTCACAAAAAACCTAGAAAAAATTTGTATGTTTAAGTAAATGAATTCAATATAAAAATAAATGGTCATAGACGCAAATATTATCAGAACCGAGATTTTACGTGTTTTAAATGAAAGTGGAAAAATACGTGGAAGTGAACTCACTAGTAGAGTTATAAAAAAAGTAGGAAATGAAAAAATGGTTCATAGGGAAATCAGCTCACTAGTAGAATCTGGAGAGGTAGAAAAAAAAATGTACAGTAAATCACATATTGAATACGAGCTGATTAACATATCAGAATCAGTTAACAATCAACTCAAAAGTGTACATAAAGAGATTGAGATTATTTTTGAAGAGATAAATGAGTTCAGCCAAATCATACAGCAAAATAAAATAGAATTTCAAGAAAGATTGAGGACAACAATACATTTTATCCATATTGTTCAATCTACTGACGGTGTGATGAAACTTTTAGCACATTATCCAACATTTAAAAAAGATAAGATGTTTTCACAAATAGCAAGAAAAATTGGTGATTGTTGGGAAAACATAATGGAAAGTATTGTTCACCAGCCTGAAGGAGAATTTCTCAACGAGGTAATAGCAAATTTAAGAATTTCCCAAATAGGCTCACAAAGTGTAAACTAAGACCAGATCACAATATTAAAAAACTTAA
This sequence comes from Nitrosarchaeum sp., assembly GCA_046712755.1. Classification (GTDB taxonomy): domain Archaea; phylum Thermoproteota; class Nitrososphaeria; order Nitrososphaerales; family Nitrosopumilaceae; genus Nitrosarchaeum. The sequence goes on from JBKKCM010000035.1 coordinate 4,046, forward strand.
TGCATATGTTTTAATTTATCAACAACAATTTTAAAAATTTCTTCATTATCAAGTAATACGAAGGGCAAATTATTTTCCTCGCATGCTTGGCCGCTTTCAGTATCTCGTGTAACTAAAATCATGTCATTTTCTTTTGCAAAATTGATTACCGAATAATCAGTACGTAGTTTATGACCATCAGTACGCAATTTCTTTACACTGTATGCATCGTATCCCATCTTACGAAGCTTGTCATCCCAACCATCATCCATCTCATCAATTAAAATTTTAATTGGTTTTGACATAAAGTCATCTAATCAAATTTCAATATTAGTGTAAATATTCACATCAAAAAGGGCCCATCATATAATCAACAGTATTATCTAGAAACAAAGATGAACAGTTAATCGTCAAGATTTTGAGATAAATTATATAATTTTTCACAGAAAGGGACTAATCTATTAGCTAAAACGCCATCAAACCAAGAGAGTTCTTTATCCATATTGTATCCTTTAAAAGATGATTTAGGATAAGAGTTAGATTCAAGAAAAGCAATCTCGTTTTCAAATAATTGTTTTATTTGGTTCTGCATATCCAGTGTCAGATTATAATTGCAAGTCATCAAGTCAATTTGAACATAATAATTTCCATTGCTGAGGTTGATTCGTGCCTTTATGAAGGGTTGGTTATTTTGTTGGCATTCCCTATAATGTCTATCATATTCAAACATTTTAGAATCTGCGATAAATTTTTTCAGAGCCAATTTATGGAAATATGAAAAATTATAACTCAGGTTAAAGATCAGCCGTAATTTTTTTAATTTTTGTTATTATGCGAATTTTTGTATTCATCGGCATTTCAGGCTCCATAGTAAAATAAACAATATTTCTTTTAGCATAAGTTACCATTTGGGTTACTTTTTCCCTTTCAACATGAACATAACGGACCTTTCCAAGAGTTCTATCAAACTCTTGTCTCATTTTTCTTCTCTGAGCAACTTGTTTACAAAAATGCTCTTCTTCTTTTTGAGTTTTCAATGAGGTTTTTCCACTTTTCATAATTGCCTCTCTGATGTTACCGTTAGCGTCTATAATTGCAGCAAATCTCATTTTTGGATCTAAATCAATCATAGATTCAACAATTTTTAGTAGATCAACTTTTGCTGCTCCCATGATAAAATTGAAAGTGAATTCACTAAATATAATCTAATGAAGTTCATCAAACTTGTATAATACCAGAGATTACAAGAAATTTAATACAATTTGCAAATTCTTGATCTGAAAGTAGACCATCTGCCCACCAACGTGCAGTGTTTTTAACCCAATCAGGGATTTGTGCCTCAGATAAATCAGAAGGAACCAAATTAGGAACTAAGATAATTTTTTCTTTGATCATGAATTCCAGTCCTGTTGCAAAATCATCATCAGTGATTTGTTCTTGAATCCACCAATGAGCATTATTACGAATCCAATCAGGAATAAAAACATCAACGGGTATTTTTTCTGAAGATACAGGTTCGCCAAATATAACAAAAGGTACAAAAGATTCAACAGTTCCATGCTTTACATAAATTTTCCATGGGCCTTGAAGTGAATTTATGTCCAAGACATGTGGAATAGCAAAAGTGGAGACATGAGTGACAAAAGAAATTTGCTCACTATGATTTCCAGACGAGTCTTCAAACCAATAAACAATGTTGTTTTCCAATAATTTACTGGTAATTATTGTGGCATTGACAATTTCTCCAGGCCTATACTGAGATTTATCCAAAAATATACCAATATCAAGTTCAGATAAGGTAGGTTTTGCAAGAGATTCTGTCAGTACATCAAAAGTTTCTGTGGTAATATTTCCACCATAATCAAATCTAACAGTATAGGTTCCAATTTCAGATGAGGTAATTCCATCAAATTGCACTCTATTCAAAGAAGCCGCAATCGAGATAGTTTTTGTGTTTATTTTTCCAGATGGTGATGTGACAGTCAAAACACCAGAACTTGCAGATATGTCAGGTATCACAATGTCAATTTCTACGGAGTCTCCCGGATCATAGAGATTTTTATCACTTCCTAAGAAGATAGTTTTAGAACTTGTGTCATAAACAACAAAAGGAACATCCACTTGAATATCATAATAATTTAGAATTGCATGATAATTTCCGGGAGAATTGGATTTGAGCAGATCATGCATTGAAAAACGTGCAGTAATATTTGGTTGAGATACTTTGATTTTAACATCATCAACTAGTTTGGCAGGAGTTCCTTTGTCATCTAAAATTTTTATAGATAAAGATTCAGCTTTGGCAGAATTTGGTTCATAATAATTAGTAGAAAATTGAACAATTACAACATCAATTGGACCATATGAAGATTTATCAGTTGTAGCTGAAACAGTTAACGGTTCAACTTCCACATCAATTAGTTTTTTGACGTCATTGTATTGGTATTCTATTTTCCAATGTCCAAATTGATTATCAAATGCATTTCTAATAATTGTATGAGTTGTTTTTGATGCTTGAAGACTGGCAAGGAAACCGCTAACGGTGGTATTGTCTGGATGAGTTGCATTCCAGTTAATCTCACCACCAGAATAACCATCTATAGTAAGAAAAATTTTAATCCAATCATTAGGACCAAATATCTCTTTTTCAGGAATGGCTGAAATTTCAGAGCCATATGCAAGTTGAGGAATAATAAATGAGAAAAATACCAAATAAAGTAGAATCTTCATGATGTTATTTTGATTCAAAGAGAGTTTATTTCAAAAGGAAAGATTAACAATGAACGACATGATTGTGAATGTTCTCATCGGATTAGTCAGAATCATACAATATCAAATCAGAACTTTAATTGAGATATTGATTTTTGTCTCACCAATATGATGCACATAGCAGCAATTGCAAGTATAACAACAGATATTGTTCCAAATTCAGGCACAATATAAGTTCCAATTATTGTGAGTAGTTTTGAATCTTCAGGTATGGAAACCGAAATGGTGTTTAGATCATTGTCTTTGAAATGTTCATAATCAGTTATCTTTTCTCCGTCAACTATTATGACAAATGGGCCATCAATGAGATCAGAGGGTAAGCGAATCTTTAGAGTATTGTCATCAGATTGTGAATGTCCGAGTATTTCAAATGTAAGCAATTTTTGTTTTTCATCTACTAGAGTAAGAGATAGAGCTCGATTGAATCTATACTCTACATCAAACACTGCATTACCATTACCTATAGTTTGTCCGACATCAGGAATTGTCTGATATCCATCAGTAACTGAAACGGTTCCAGTCATCCATGGATGAATGATACAATAGTATGGATACTGACCTTTTTTATCAAATGTGAACTGATATGACTGTCCAGGATTCAAAAAATCCGAGTTTCCAAAAATACCATCCGGGCCATCACTAGGAGTTCCTGACGTAACAGTGTGTACTACGGTATCTGCATTTTTCCATACAACAGTGTCATCGATTAAAACATCAATGTCACCAGTAGCTAATCCAGATTTTTCATTTTGCCAAAAATATGGGGCGTCTGGACTTGCAGCCCCTGTAGGTATGTTAATGTCATAACTTGAAGCAAAAACAAGATTCGGAAAAGCAATAGAAAATAGCAAAATTGACGTTATCAAAAATAAAATATTCATACTAGTTAGAAACCAATTTAATTTAAAGAGATTATGGTGTTTAAAAATAATCACAAAATATAGCTAGGAACAAATGAACAAAAAACTATTGGAGTTTATTAGATGGCACACAGGCAAATAATTAATGAAAAGCGGGGTTGTGATTATTGTCGCAGGAGTAATTATGGTAATATGTGGATTGGTGTTGTTTTATGCGGTTCAAAGCAGTCCTCAGATAGAATCTTTCTTTAGAACAATAAAGCACGCAGGAACATTTATCGGATTATTAGGCATGGGCGTAACATTAGCAGGAGTTTTGTTGTATTTAATAAATAGAAACCAACCACAAATTCAAGATTTTGATGTTCGAGAATAGTGATTGCTAACAATTCAGGACTTGGATCATATGCTAGATAGCATCTTTTTGAATTCATCTACAGGAACAATAAACTTGCATGTCTTGCAAAATAACACTTCCTTGTTTGCCATATCTCGTATTGCTGTGGGAATTTTTCCGCAGTAAAGAGAAGTATTATCGCAGTTTGGACAACATGCAAGTAAAGGCTTCATGCCAAATTCATTTTTGAGATTCAGTAAGTTAGTTAGACATTTCTTGTATATTAGTGACAAGTAGAAATCATACTAGTGATAAAACAGGAATGCAGAAATTATAATAATGCTTAAAGCCAACTTTAAAAATTGCCAGATAAAATTGAGCTAGGCGTATATCTGAAAGATGAAGGAGGATATGAAATAGTTTTAAAATCATTAAATCATTATAAAAAAAGATTAAGAACAATAGGAAACAGTCCAGAATTAAAAGACTCATCAGCCATGTTTGGAACAATACTACAACAAGAAGCCATGAAGACCATACCAAAAATCGACGAGGTGATAAAAAAAATTCAAGACAGTTTATCAGATAGTAAATTACTTGATTCATTAAGTGAGGATTCTCCATTTTTACTAAAAGCGCTTTTGTGTTACGAGTCAGATATCAAAAAAGCACAAGATACAGGACACGCGTATTTTCTAAAATTAATAGGCGATCTGCCACTAGTCAAAAATGACTTGGAAATAATTAAAAACGCATTAGATAAAATTCGATGATTTTAGTGGTCATACCCCTTGGAGATACCAATCAAGGTACGGTTTCAGATTTTTACACAGTTTCTTCTTTTCAGCATTATCATTTATGCCTAAAATTGCCTGAATTTTTCCCTGAAGATAAGTTCGTGTAATATCGCTTTTAAGATGGGGCTGAATTTGGGTCAAAATTTCAATAATTTTATCAGAGGATACATTATCAAAATTATTTAAAATTTGTTTAACTTCATCTTGTAATGACATTATACAATCTAAGACAAATCCCATTATTACTTTATTGATTAAGATATTTTCTGAACTAGATCATTATCATCCCATGTCAGACGAAATTTTCCAACAACTCTAAAAAGTTGCAATTTTCCACCTTTTTTAAATTTTAGTTTATATGAATTCTGAGATGTATCATAAATCTCCAGAGAAACATCGTCAGTAATAGTTTCAAAAATCACAGGATTGCTAGATATTTCTTTCCATTCATTTGGTTCAAAATCCAGATAGAATTTAGTATAAAGCAGCCCCATTTTCAAATATAATAAAACGGGCTGGAATAAAAACCAGATAGCCCTAATCAGTGATAATTATTCTAATTCTTGATAATCTTTTGGCATGCTGGTGCTAAGATAACTTAGAACTGTAGGATAGATGGTATCAAAGTCTTTATCATTATGAATTATAGTGAATAGTCTATCAATTAGCTGTTGAATTTCCAGATGCTCGTCGCGGTACAAAGTTTTGTGGGGGTTTTTGTTTGAGTCTAAAATAGTGAACCCGTTATCAGTCTGTAAGATGTTTTTTAGTAATGAATTTGCTATTAGGATCTTTTCATTTACATCTTTATGTTGATAGTCAGTTTCGAGTTTTTTTATGTAGTTTTTTATGTTGTGAAAAGATGTGTTTGTAATTCTTTCAATATGTTGTTGAAATTTAGTAGCATAGTTTAATGTTGGAACATAGAATTTCATATTTCCTTTTTTTTGAACTGAAACGATTTCTTTTTCAAGCAATGAATTCCTGGTCTTTTCAAATGTTGTTTTTGCCATATATTCAGGAACTATTATCTTCATCAATGCGTTATGATGTATGTTAGGATTATTTTTGATACAATCCAGAATAATCCTCTCACGCTCATATAGTTCTGAATTAGGCTCAAGATAAGTCATTACTACTAGGTCGACCTAGTATATACAGGTCAAGTATTTATCAATATCTACAAAATATTTTGTAGAAAACAATAGTCATCAATTAGGATTCTAGAACATGTTTTGCATCAATTCTAGTTCCCCATCTTATTTTATCCCACATTCGCTCATGGAAATAGTAGATTATTGTAGCGGCGACATTGAAGATTATTGTAACTAGTGAAGTCTCATAGATATCATTAGTAAATAGCCATAACAATGCAAACAGCAATACTGTAATTGAGCCTCTATAAACAGCAGTTTTTGCCAAGGTTCTCTTTGTACTATCCATGGATTCTTTTCACATATGTAAGATAATCATGTTGATGTTGTACTATTGTACCAACATCATACTTTTAAGAATGAATTAGTGACAAAAAAAGGTTGGAATCTAATCATTTATTTTTTCTTATAGATATTCTTAGGCCATTTGTTTCAAGATCATTATTGATTGATGAAGATATATCTTCCAACATTTTTTGTGCATTTTCAGTGGTAGGAAAATCATGTTTATAATGACAATGAGTTGTCAATTCCCCATAAAGACATCCCCATCCACGATTTTGTAATGTCTTGACAACATATTTCATCAATTCAGTATCTCTTTCTTTTTGAGTCACTTTTATCGTATAGCCTCTAATGAAATCATCTCCAAAATCGTAATTTCCTCCTGAAATCAAAGTAGCAATTTTTGAAAATGTAGTTACGTCAATATGTAATTTTAACACATTAGAATCAATCATGATGGGAATAATTTCAGATTCAATTGTTTCTAATTCATATAATTTTAAATTTTTTTTAAATTTTAATTTTTTTAGTTCGTCTTCAGTAAATTTTCTTTTCTTTTTAATTAATTGCTTTAGATTAGCCTTTCTTTCCTGTGAATAGTTTAATTCAATTATGGCTTCATCCATATTCGAATTATATTTTAATTTTGTTTTTACGGGAAATATTTCATCAGGTATTTGTTCACTAATACTTTTCTTAATTAGCAATTTTATCTCATCAAATTCATCTAGTCTATGTTCATTTTTTTTTCTACCAAACACCATGATTTTCTAAATTATTGTATAAAATTAAGGATTTAGGCATAAAACAAGTTTAGAATCTTTGACATTAACTGAGAATACGTAACCTTTGAGGAATTTTATGTTATAATGATTTCTTTTTCCTGTTAAGGTCAATAATGATTTTTGATGATCATCAGATCTTAATCTTTACGATATACAGCAGATTTTTGTACCTAAAGTGGGGGGATTCCCTTTTTATTCTCTGTCGATATATTCGTCTATTCCAGGAGGTTCTGGTGCAAGACCCTTTCTCTTTCTTATTTCTGCAATTGCCGTAGTAGCTATAGATTTTGGAAGTTCAGTCCATGCCTTAAATGAAGTATTCCAAGTTGCACGTCCAGCTGTCTGACCTCTCATTGCTTCTGAAAGGGTAAATGTTTCAGATGCTGGAATTTCACCAATAATAATACTGGAAGCTCCTTTTTGTGCCATGTCAAGTACTTTGCCACGTTTTCCAGATAATACGGTTGCAACATTTCCTACCAAATCGGTTGGAACTCTAACTTCAATTGCAAGCATTGGTTCTAGTATTGTAGTTCCAGCCGTTAATAGTGCACCCATACAAGCACGTCTAGAAGCAGGACCAAGTTGGGACAGACCTCTGTGTGCAGTATCTTCATGAGGAACAAAGTGAGTAAAAGTGAATTTGCAATCCCTCATCTGCTCTTTGCATAAAGGACCTTCTTTCATAACGTCTTCAAATCCAGAATTAATAGAGTCTGTAGATTCTTGAATAAATTGAACACCTTTTGTTCCATTAATCATAACATTGCCACGCGGATCTAATTTCATAACTCGCTTAACGGTATCAGTATCCCAACCAGCACCCTTGAGAAGGTCAGCGACTACCTTTTTGTCTTTCATGTCACTGACTTCACCAGTTCTAAGCATGTGTGCAATAGCAGGCTCTAATGGTTCTACTTTCATGAAAATTTTATTGTGTCTATTTGGTGATTTTGACATTATTGGCTCACATTTACCTTTGACAGTTTCCCTATAATTGATAAGTGGCTCAGATGTAATAATTTCCAATTTAGTATCTTGAATACGATGAGTGGCTACATCAAGATGTAGTACACCCATTCCTGCAACAAGTGTTTCACCTGTTTCTTCATCGATTTTTACTACAAGATTAGGATCTTCAATTGTTAGTTGTTTGAGAACCTCAACTAGTTTAGGTAAATCTTTTGGATGTTTTGGCTCTATTGCAATTTGAACTACAGGTTCTGAAACATATTTGACTCCTTCAAACATTGGAATGCCTTTAACAGATGAAATTGTATTGCCAGCTCTTGCTTCAGTTAATCCCAATAATGCAGGAATGTTTCCAGCACCTAGTTCACCAACTTGTTCTCTTTGGTTGCCCATGAAAAAGTTTACAGATTGAACTCTTCCTTCTCGTTTTGAATCTATAATGTTAATTGTTTGCCCATCCTTTATTGTTCCTGAAAATAATCTACCAATTGCAACAGGTCCAGCGGCAGGATCCAATACCATGTTGACAACCATCATAATTGTTGGACCATCATCGCTGCATGCCAAAAGTGCTTTTCCTATATCAGATTCAAGATCTCCTTTCCAAATTTGAGGAATTCTATATTTTTGAGCAACGTTTGGGGGTGGGACATGTTTTACTACCATTCCCAATACGGCGTCGGCCAACGGAGCTCTTGCTACTAGATCATCAACTTTGTCATTTTTATACGCATCAATAACATCTTTGAATGTAATGCCGTTTTCTTTCATAATATCTACGTTAAATGCCCACTTGTCTTTAGCAGAACCAAATGTCACACTAGAATCTTGTATTGATACTTTCCATTTTTCTTTGTATTCAGGTTCTGCATAAGTATCAACTAGTTGGTTAAAGCTAGATACGACACCTGCAAGCGTATCTTGCATTTGTTCTGGAGTTAAACGGAGTTCTTTGATTAGCCTATCCACTTTGTTGATAAATAAAACTGGTCTGACTCTTTCTTCTAGTGCCATTCTTGTTACAGTTTCTGTCTGAGTCATGATTCCTTCAACGGCATCACAGACAACCGTTGCGCCATCAATTGCTCTAAGGCTTCGAATTACCCTTCCACTAAAATCAACGTGTCCAGGTGTATCAATCATGTTAATGACATATTCTTTGTCTTTTTGTGTAAAGTGTAATGTTACGTTTGCTTGATAAATTGTAATTCCTCTTGCCTGCTCTTCTTTATCAAAATCCATTGCCAGTGCTTTTCCAGCAGCAGACGGGGCAATAATTCCAGAATTTGCCAAAAGACTATCACTCATAGTGGTTTTACCATGATCAACATGTGCAATTACACTAAAGTTACGAATCTGTTCTTTATTCTTGATAATCTTTAGCACTTCAATTGTTGACTTGAATTTTGCCATAATCGCAAACCTAATTATTCAGCTATTAAATCTATACGAAACGAGATTATAGTAAATCAAGGGAATTATTTTTAATCTAAATACCTGTAATAATTGCAATACCGCCAACTGCTAAAGCAATTGCTAAGACAATTCCAATAATTAGAGGCCATTGAAAAGATAACTCTTGAAATTACTCTTTAGGAATAGAGTTTAGAATCTAATATTTCAAATTGATTATGTGTTGTTAACTCATGTTGGATATAACGCATAAAGTAAGCTCGGTTTGTTCTTTGGATTTGAATCGATTCAATCCTAGCGTTACCGAAAACACGCAATCACTTTTTTACAGAAATCACATACATATTAGAAAAACAGTCTAGTTTTGATTTTTATAACGATTATTCAGAAGTAACATGTGAAAGTTTCTGTAGGGCATACACCAGATTCAGATGATGCATTCATGTTTTATGGAATGTTTACAGGAAAAGTAACGTCTTCAGAGTTTACTGTGAATCATGTGATTGAAGACATTGAAAAGCTAAACAGAAAAGCAACAAATCCAGAACTAGACGTTACAGCAGTGTCTGTTCATGCTTGCGCTTACATTCCAGGGTATACTATTTTGAGAAGCGGTGGAAGTTTTGGGATAGGATACGGCCCAATTGTTACTGCAAAAAGACAAATGACAATTGATGAGATTAAAAAATGCAAAATTGCAATACCCGGTAAAATGACATCTGCATTTTTATTGCTTCAATTAATGATAGGTAAGTTTGATTATCTTGAAATGAATTTTAGTGATATTCCAGAAGCTGTAAGAAATGGCAAAGTAGATGCAGGATTAGTCATTCATGAAACTCAATTATCATATGAACAAGAAGGAAATGTCAAAATTTTAGATGTCGGGAAATGGTGGGATGAAGAAACAAATGGGCTACCAGTTCCACTAGGAATCAATGTTATGAAGACTAGTCTAGGAATGGATACCATTCATAAATTTGATCAGTATCTGCAAGCATCAATTGAGTATGGATTGAATAATCTAGATGATGCAATGGATTATGCAATGCAGTACAGCAGAGGAAAACCAAGAGAGTTGATTGAAAAATTTGTAAAAATGTATGTCAATGAAATTACTGTGAATATGGGAGAGAAAGGAGAAGAGTCAATAAGAAGGATTTTTGAAATGGCAAAACAAAAAAACTTGGTACCAGAATTTACACTTAGCATAGCCATCAAGTAATTATATTGCAAAAAAGTTTACAACTTAATGGGAGACGGAATAGGGGGACCAGTAATAGGTTGTCTGTCAAATAATACATTTGAGCTTCTAGTTACTCATTTTCGTAAAGACAACAAAGAAGAATATGCTAGAAAAGAGCGCATAATTATTGCCAAAATTGATAATCCTGATGAGCCTCAATATAAAGAAACAACGCAGACAGACCTAGAGATGGCACTGAAAGGAAAGTTTGTGTCATGTAATGTGCAATACAGAGATTTCAAAACCGATGCACTTGTTTGTAATGTCTTTGTTCAAAAACCTCCGGAAGGTTTCTAGTTTTTACATTATCTGCTAACACTTAGAGTGTTCTAATTTTCTTTTTCTTTACTTTCTGTGGGACATTTTCATCTTCATAATCTATTTTTTCCCCACAAAAAGGGCAAAAATCAATGGATTGTACTGAATGTCCCTCATATGTGATTTGGTCCACTATTGAAAATTTGCCCTGCTCATAACTCCAGACAGTGAATTTTTTACAATAGTTTTTGAATTTTTCGCAGCAAAACTCAGTATCACGCTTTAATGTGAAATTTGAATATGTATTATTTTCAGATTCTGGATCCTTTAGTGTTTCCTTTTTGTATAATGCTTTCATAGTAAAGTCAATTAAAACAATGGACTTTGCACGCCTGATAAAGCCTTCTGGAGCTGTATCAACGTTATACCGTCATAATTCGTATGTCTGAAGCAAATCAACTAACACATAATTTAAAAAATCAGTGGTTTTGATTCAGTATTATGAGTGTAGAACGAATAGTTTTTGAATTTGTAAAATATATTCAGAAAGAACCAGGCAAATGTCCTGCATGTGGATTTAACATCATCATTGAATGTTGTAGTTTTATAAAAGGTCGTGGTTGGTTTTGCCCAAAATGTAAAACGTTATCAGTGTATGATGAAGAAATACAAAAAATGATAGGAGACAATGTTTCAATATTACCTGTGATTCCAAAGCCACCATATTCTTTTGGTGAAACCTTGAGAGCATCGTCAAAAGTACGTCGTATAGATTAAAAATGATAAATTGTTTTGTTTGTGGAAAAAAGAAAAAAGACTATGAAGTATGGTGGAATAAAATAGTCATAGGCATCACATATGATTCTGAATTTCAAAATAATGAGGTCATACGCAATATGTCAGATAAGTCAATGATGTGCCATGAATGCATCAAAACAATAGAAAAAATGGTTGAAGAAAATAAATTATAATTTCTATTCATGTTCATATTACCTATAAGGATAATAATTTTGTAATAGTATTATTGATGATGGGGATATTTTTGGTATAATATGAGATGATAATTTGACAAATTAAGGGGCTATTTTAGATCGTAAAAAATCTCAAAATTGTGAATATGATTATAAGATAACAAAATCATCATCATAACATGATTCATTCAAGTATTATGATAATGATAGGAATAGTTATTCAGTCATTTGCATTGTTTTTACAATTATGGACCATAAGACCCCAAAAGAAGAATGGAATTCTGCGATGAAAGAACAAGGAAAAGATCTTGACAGAGAAATTAGAAATAGACAAAATCTAAAAACAACATCATTAATTTTGATTGGTCTTGCAATAATAATCCAAGCGTATGGAGTATTATTGAGCCAATTTGAGACCTGGGCTCAATTAGATCCAATTTGGAAAGAGATTGCGGAGATTAAGCAAAAAATAGGTATGTGATATTCTGCCCTGT
>JBKKCM010000036.1:0-31317 GCA_046712755.1 Nitrosarchaeum sp.
TTGATCGATTATTTTATTTCTACACGTACATAAAATTAACCTATATTTCCAATGACAGTTTTCACGCCTAGAAAGTTAATCTTGTTCGGTAACCAATATGAGAATAACATATTAAATACCAATTTAGTTATCTAATAACATGACTACTGAGGAAAAAGAGAAATTAAAAAAATCTGTAGAGGCTAGTATAAAACAAAACAAACTAGTGTACAGTATGCTTCATGATCTCTAAAAATCTAACCTCTCAGGAAATTATTTTTATTCATGAAATTATTGAAAAAACATTCGGTTTACCTCGTGGACATATTAGAACTGGGGATTTAGAGACACTACTTCAAAAAATTGAAGGAGTGCCATTCTCAAATGAGACATATGATCTATTCATACAAGCAAGTTACCTTTTTGAAGGAATAATACGATTACATATTTTTACAGATGGCAATAAGAGAACGGCTTTAGAATCCACTAGACAATTTCTAAATAGAAATGGCCACGTGTTTGTTGTCCCTCTAAGTGGTACCAATTACATCTACAAAATTGCACGTGATAAAACTAGAGATACTGAAAAATTAGTATTAGAGATTTCATCATGGTTAGAACCACATTCTCCAAAAATACAAGAATGGTATAAAATTAATGCTTTACTTTTCATATACTTGTATGCACCTGTAACAATTATGAAGTTTTTCTCTAAAATTAAATTAAATAGAATTAGTAGATTTGTGTTACATAGATATCTAACTACGGAAGATCCGAAAGTAACAGAATTCATGTATTCAATTTATGAAAAGCAACTCAATCTTTTTAAATTGTCCAAACAACAGGCTAAAAACAACATAAAGAAAAATTCAAAAAACTAGATACTAGAATTTTATATCAAATCCACTTGTTATTTCCATGAATTTTGATTCCTACTTTATCAGTCGAAGTCGTACCAACTATACATAATACAACATTTTTAACATATTATTACCTAATATATGATGAAGTTCAACTTTTAGGGAGAAAGATGCTAGTAGATAAAAAAATACTTGTAGGTGGAATTACAATGTTAATAGTAGGAATAATCATCATGATTAATCTCAATGCCACAATGCCCGTAGGTCAATCTGGAATGACTGAAGAGGAGATCATAGATTTGATGACAAAACAACAAGAAAATCAAGACATGACTACTTTTGCAGGAATTTTAATCGGAATTGGATTTATGTTAATTTTGGTTAGTTTTGGTGCTAGAAGGAAAAGAAAAGGCAGCCCAGAAAAAGAAGAAAAAAAGCCAATTACATAAACTTCAAACATTTTAATTCCAAAATTATGATTAACCAGTATTGATTCATGCAGAAATCAGCATCTATCCAATTGGGACAAATGCTACAAGTGTAAGTTTCTACATTGCTAAAGGAATAGAAGCCATACAGAACATCAAGGAAATTAGATATGAGATAAATTCTATGGGAACAATTTTAGAGTCAGAGAATATCGATAAAATTTACGAAGCTGCAAAAATCATCATGGAAGTAGTCCATAATCTAGGAGTAAATAGAGTAGAAGTGATTTTAAAAATAGACTCAAGAAAAGATAAGCAAGTAAAAATGGAAGAAAAATTAGAATCTATAAAAAAACACCTAAGTAAAAATGGAATTTAGAATCTCTTGATAATATTAAAAAAAGTATCACGTTGTGCTGGTTGACGTCCAATTTCTTTTACCATGGTAGCTAACTCTTCTACAGATGAAGCAGTGGGTTTTCCGGCAGCACGGTAAATTTCTTCAGAAAATGCAGTTCCGACCAAGTCATTTCCACCATTGGATAATGCAACTTGTGCAAGTTTTTTACCATACGCAACCCAATAAACAGAAATATTATTCAATACATTTGCAAGCATTAACCTAGATAATGCAATAATTTTCAAGTCATACACAGATGAACATTCATTATTGACTAAATGTTCTTGCTCAAGTTCAGTATTATCAAGACTAAATTTAAGAGGAATTAATGTGATAAAGCCCTTAGTCTTTTTTTGTAATTCACGAATTTTTATCAGATGATCAACAATATGAGATGGTTTTTCAATATGACCATACAACATTGTTACATTACTTTTGATTCCAAGATTATGAGCTTGCTCAATTGTATCTAACCATTCTTGTCCAGAACATTTTCCCCTAACAATTTTTTCCCTTATTTCAGGGTGAAATAATTCAGCTCCTCCACCAGGCATCGAGTCAAGACCCGCGTCCTTAAGACGGGAGAGAATCTCCTTGATAGAATTTTTTGTTAGTTTAGATAGATAGAAAATTTCAGCTGCAGTAAGTGCCTTAATTTTTAATTGCGGATGATTTTTCTTTATGATTCGCATCATGTCTTCATAATATTCAAGAGGAAGTTTTGGATGAAAGCCCCCTACAATGTGAACTTCGGTTGCGCCCATATTTTTTGCAATAGCAACACGTTGCTCAATTTGCTCTGGGGTGAGAGTATATGCATCATCTGCACCATCTTTTCTATAAAATGCACACATCTGACAACTTGCAGCACAGACATTTGTGTAATTCATGTAATAGGATGCTGCAAAAGTTACTGTATCGCCAACTAATTTCTTTCTAGCATTATCAGCAACTGCACTTAACAGATGTAAATTATCATAATTCATCAATTCCAGACCATCATCATAAGATAGTTCTTCTCCAGCAATTGCTCGATCTAATGCCTTAGATTCATCTACTAGTTGTTCTAACATAAAACAAGTCAAACATTAAAGGATATATTTCTTAACTGTCAGTCTCAAGAAATAAGTAGGCAAACAAGTTACAAACGTTATGGTACTACCACTTGTGGATGAACATAGACCAAAATGTTACTTGTGTCATGTAGGATTTGAAAATATAGATAAACTCAGAGAGCATCAAAATACAGAGCATAAAGAATTTTTTGAATCACATGAAAAAAACACGAAACGTGAACCAGCACCAGGCGATGTTACTGTATTTTAGATTTTTGTTTTTGTATAGACTTTAACAATTCTTTAGCCATTTCTTTGCTAAGATTAGCAAGGTCATAATCATGATCAATAGACAATGCTTTTTTAAAATGCTTTAATGCATCTGCAAGATTTCCCAGTTCGCCTAGTGATAGTCCTTTGTAAGCTAATGCCATCGCGCATTTTTTATCAACTTTAAGGGCCAAATCATAACACTGGATTGCATCTTGGTATTTTTCAATTGTATGCAATGATGTTCCTTTGTTTACTAGTGCATTGATATTTTTTGGATCAATGCATAGGGCTTTATCGTAATATTTTATAGATTGTTTTATCCTACCCAAATTTTGCAGTGTTACACCTTTGTCTATTAATACATTAATGTTTCCAGGCTCTTGTTTTAATGCTAAATCATATAGTTTCAGTGCATCTGAAAAATTACCATCTTCACAAAGGTCATAAGCTTGTGATAACATTGTATCTACTTTATTCAATATGTCTTTGATAACATTTTATCAATAATATAGATTCACAATTGGTTAGCTATGAGAAAATAAGATTATTTTATAGGTCCATGTTTTGATCTAATTTTAGACCTTTGTACCTATTTCTTATGGTAACTTCAGTCACACTTGCAGCTTCGGCAATATCGCGCTGAGTTATATCTTCACCATTTTTAACACATGCCAAATATAGTGCAGCTGCTGCCAATCCCATTGGGTCTTTTCCTGCAGATTCTTCATGTTCTTGGGATATTTTTAGAACTTTGGCTGCATAACGTTTTGTTTTTTCTGTAATTCCAATCCTGCTTGCAATACGCGCAACACATTGAATTGGATCAACTACAGGCATCTTTAGGTCTAGTTCTCGATGTAACAATCTATAACATCTGGCAATGTCTTTTTTTTTCAGATTTGCAGCTTCCCCTACATCATTGAGAGTTCGGGGTGTTTCTGTATCTCTGCATGCAGCATAAAGGGCAGATGCAATCATTGCAGATATGGATCTTCCGCGTACTAATTTTTTTTCAATAGCTTTTCTGTAAATGTAAGCTGCCTTTTCAATTACAGCATCGGAAAGTGCAAGTTTGTCTTTTAGCCTATTTAATTCACTTAATGCCTGTCTAAGATTTCTATCAACAGATTCATGAACTTGACTTCGACTGTCCCAAGTTCTCAATCTTTCAATTGTACTTTTCATTGATGCGGTGAGGGGTTTTCCAGATGCATCTTTATTCATAGGATTAATGATTGTGGATAATCCCATGTCATGCATGGTCAGTGATGTTGGTGCCCCTGCTCTTGCTTTATTGCCATGTTCATCTTGTGTAAAAGATCTCCATTCAGGTCCAGATTCTTGTGATTTCTCAGAAATGACATATCCGCATTTTCCGCAAAATCTTTCTCCGGTAACATCATCAGTTAATAGCGAATTTTTTGCACAACGAGGACAATTATCAGCGTTAAGGGATTGTAAGACCATTACAGTATCACTGATGTGTCACATTATAATAACTAGTATGAAATCCTGGAAATATTTAATTGGGTTTACTCGTAAATATGTGGTCAGAAACCCACTTGTCGTGAAAAACAATCAAAATAAGAAATTACAGATAAAAAATACGATTCATGATGCGTGCTTATCTCTTGGGTCAATCTCTAAGGACTTGTTAAAGCACTCCAAAGCTTCCTCGTACCTACCTAAACTGCGCAGTGTTATAGCCTTAAAATTCCACAGTTCAGGGTCGCTTTGATTCAACAGCAATGCTTGTTCAAAATAACCTAGCGCATCTTCAAGATTGCCCAATTCTAGAAAATTTTTGCCTTTTAAAACCAGTTCTTTGATTTGCTCCACAACAAGTTTTACCAATCGTTTGTTTTAAGTTTGAATTGAGGTAAAAAACGTAAAATTCATCAAAATTAAATAAAATTAAACACATATTTAAGAAATCACCTAAAATTTAAATGCATTTTCAGATTATACAAGACATATGGATTTAGATAAAACGAATGAAAGAATTCTGAAAAATTTAATGGTCGATGCCAGATTATCTGCAAGACAACTTGCATTAAAGCTTGGAATATCAACAGTCACGGTATTATCAAGAATAAAAAAATTAGAAAAAGAAAAAATAATCAAAGGATATACAGCACTGATAGACCATGAAAAATTAGGATATAATCTGACTGCAATAATTGAGATCATTGCAAAAAAAGACAAAATCATAGACATGGAAGTAGAGATATCAAAAATGGAAAATGTGTGCGGGGTTTACGACATTACAGGAAATACAGACACACTAGTCATTGCAAAATTCAAATCTCGTAATGAATTAAGTGAATTTGTAAAAGGATTAGCATCAATTCCAAATATAGAAAATACCATCACACATGTGGTTCTAAATACCACCAAAGAAGATTTTAGATTAACATAAACAAAATGAAAAATTTCAGCATCATCATATTAAGCATAATTGTCATAAGCATGATTCAAAATGTTTCAGGACAATCAGATAATTCTGGAAAAAAAATACAGATGGAATTAATTGTAACAGACGAACAAAAAATAATTTTATTTGCCAGTTTTGCAATAGCAGTAATAGGTCTTTTTGTATATCTTGCAAGAGACATAATTCTAAGGAAAAAAACACTGTATGATTCTAAGGAATTTGATTCAAAAAATGACAAAACATATGAAAAATACCATTCAGATTGGTCAGATGATTATGAAGATCTAGGGAATAGAAATAATTCAAAAGAAGACAAAGAATTTAGAATTACATCGCAAAATTCTTCATTACCAAATTATTACAAAATATTAGAAATTCCACAAAATGCAACACATGGTGAAATAAAAAAACAGTACAGACAGCTGGCAAAAAAAATACACCCAGACAAAAACAAAGGGGAAAAATCAGAAGAAATAATGGTTCAAATCAACAAAGCATATGAAATATTATCAAATGAGGAATTACGTAAAAAATACGACACGTATCTTAACAAAGATTAATCAGATTCTAGTTTTACCAAAATCATATTTAATTCAATTTTAGATAAACTTTGTACGCTGTTTGTTAAATTTGTAAAAATAGATAAGGTTGTTTTTTTATCATGGGTAGCAATTTGTGTTGTGATTTTAATTTCACCAAATTCAGTGTTTGGACCCAACATAGTTTTTGATAATAATGGAATAATGGATAGATCATGAATTATTCCTTTTATTTTGTATGCAAATGTATCAGAAAAATATACCCCACCTCGAGTAGTAGGTGAGTTAACAGGTGTAGGTGAATTTACAATAGAGACATCAAAGAGAGAATATTTGAGACCATTGAGATGGAGAACATAGTCCAAATGTTGTTTTTCATTAATGCTCATGAGTAATTCAAGCAAACTCAAGTCAACAGACAATGAAAATAAAAAAATAACAATTCTATTGAATCTTTCCAATGAAAATAGTACAAATTTTCAGAGATTATCTAAGGGTTAGAAGAAATTTTCAATAAATCAAGAGCATATTTAAAAAGAACAGATAGGATCGTCATTTATTGCAAGAATTTGCAAAACCCCACACTATGCGGAATCAAATCATGAGCCTAGTGGTGGAAAGCGGCATGGATGAAGACTGTTATGCGGAGATGCTAGACTATACTATCGAATTATTTGAAACCCAAGGATTGGGAAGTGATTATTATGGATATCACAATATCAACCACGAATTAGAAGTCACATATGTTTCACTGTTATCTGCAAATCTAAATAACACTACAAAAAAATTTTCAGATAATGATTTGAAATATCTGTATGTAGCAGCATTATTTCATGATTTTGATCCACAAAAAAGTGTAGACAAGCCACACGAAGAAAGTGTTTTGAGATTTATTTCGATGGATAAGAAATTAAGAAACCTTTTGGATATTGCAAACTTGGATCTTGAAATAATCAAAGTGTTGATACTAAGAACAACATATCCATGGAGTGGTCAGATTAAGGAAAAGGCAGAACTACAAATCAAAGAATGTTTTAGAAATTCAGAACTAACAAAAAACAATGAAGCAAAACAAGAACATTTTATAAATTTAGGATGGTATCTATCAGTTATTGATAGAATTAGTGGTTATGCTGTAGGTGATTTTTCAAAAGCTATGGAAATGGCAAAAATGAATGCGCATGCTTTAGCATGGAAACCATCACTAATTGTGAGAAGCTCGGTAGCATATTTTGAAGAACTGCTAAACAAAGAAATGGAAATGAGTCAATTTGTTTTAAAATCATTGCCAAAACATATGAGAAAGAACTTTTTTGACACAGTATTATCATTTATGAATATCAGACAACAAGAGATCACCATACAAGCAAATTATACATATGATAATTTGAAATTGGTTCCAACTATTGAAAAAACAGAAACACGAAAAGATCCTGAATTTATCAAATCAATATATTCAATATTTTTAGAGTTACCAAAACCACTTCAATTTGCAAAAGAGAATTTTGAAGAGTCAGTAAGAGATCAAAACATAATTCTCAATACTCTTAGACTAAATGATTGCAAGGGTGAGATAGTTGGATTTACTAAAGGTGGACCGTTGGAAAATTACAAATTAAGACCAGAAATCAGAGATGAGAATTACGGCATTAACAATACAATATTTCTAGAACCTTTAGCATTAAAAATGGGATATTGGGGGCTAAAAGGAGGCAGCGAAATGCGTCATATGTTTGTCATGCAGGCTCATGCTAAAAAATACAAATATTTGACTAGTTTTGCATTAAGAGACGTAATAAAATCTAGAATAGACAAAGAAGATGCAGAATTTGTAGCAAGATTTGACCCAGAACGATGGGATTACTATAGAATCAAGCTTTGATAATTAATTAAAAACTTTTCAAATGCCGCATATCAGATACGTCACAATAGATCAAAAAAATTGTAATTGGAATTAAACTAAAGGAATCAAGATAAAGTGTAGAAACGCTTTATTAACAAAAAAATTGCCAGAAAATCAGGATGAGACAAGTTAGTGTCATTTTTGGAATCATGCTAGTTTTTACAGTTTTAATTAATCCAGCATTTGCAATAATACAATTAGACAGAGTGGATATTACAAATCCACGATTGGTGAATGCATTTGGCTCCAAAATATCAGAGCATGTCAATGTAAATCAACAAGTTCAGATTTCTGCGGATGTCAAAAATAACCAAGAAAAATCTCAAAAGTTTGTATATGTAGTTCAAGTTAAAAATCAAGATGGCATTGTCATATCGTTAGGATGGATAAGCGGCTCACTTAATCCTGGACAAACTTTTAGTCCAGCACTATCATGGACACCAAAAATATCAGATGCATATACAGCAGAGATTTTTGTATGGGATGTGTCCGAAGAGGGAAGTAACAAATCATGGCAAAGACTAGATGCATTGGCAGAACATGTAATTTTGAAAATTACTAGCTAACAGCAAATCTCCATCATACATTAGATAATCATTATAGAACAGAATTAGAAAGTCAGATGCAAAAATATTGTTGGCAGGCATGAAATTAAGATCAGAGGTTTGCCTCATAGTAAAAAAAGTTTAACAAGATCTCGCTAATAGAACCGCGTGCCTAATACTAGTATGACAATAGGATATTGTGTTAAGTGCCGAGATAAAAGAGACATCGAAGGCGCAAAACCATACACCATGAAAAATGGCAAGCCAGCTCTAAAAGGCACCTGCCCAAAATGCAGTACAGCTATTTTTAGAATTGGTAGAGGCTAGAAACTCAACGAGATAAACTAGTAGTGCCATTCAGGAGTTAGTCCATTCCATAGCGACCGCAATGTGGATGGATCTTTTTCTATTTCTTGAATAATTCTATTTTTTAATGAAAAGAAGAAATTCTCAAGCGCATCAATTCCACCATCCAAAAAAAGTTCTTGCCCAATCTCCATGATTCTTTTCTTTTTTTCTATTACTTCTGAAGATTCAGGATTTTGTAAACAGAATGTCATCAAATCCATTAATTCCTCCTCAAGCATAAAGTCCATACAAAAATATTGACATTATAATAGATTTAAACTAATGACATCATTCTTGAGAAAAACAAAAATGAAAGACAGCATAAACCTGTTCATTGAAATTCTCACAAGTCGCCAAGTCATCTTTCATTAAATCAGATTATCTTCTACAAACTTAAGATTAATGGTTAGCTATCCTCATCTGACATATAGACAGATTTTTGTAATTATAACAAAATTATTATAAAAATAAAAAGATCAGAGGCAGATCTACAAATAAAAAAAATTATTTTAGTCGTCTATAGATTTCTTTGAATTCATCTGCAAGTGTGTATGAGAGATTCAAAAGATGTGCCAATTGATTCATCGTGGTTTTGTCTCGTGAGAGCTGACGTAGAATGGTTAATGCTTTTTGTGGGGAATTTATCGGCAAATCCATTTGCCCAGACCAAGTCTTGAATGCTTCATTTACCTCCAAACAGAAATTCAATATGAATTGCTCAGAATTTGGTACTGGCTCCATAGATTTTGATGTTTTTAAAAGCACCGCAGATAATTCACGAAATTCATTTCTTCTGTCTATCAACAGCATATCCAATGCTTGTTTTACTTTCTCATCTTCCAATCCTGATTTTTTTACAAGATACAAACCGATATTACTCATAATGTAATATAGTAATCAAGAAAGATAAGTAAGTCCATAATGATATCAAACATTCATCATGTTTTTTTTAAAAAAACAAACAAATGTTCTGTTTTTCATCAATATTGTCAAAATGAATTTGAAATACTAGTCAGATAATTCTGAGAATCGATTTTCCACATAATTCCAATTTACTACATTCCACCATGCTGCAATATAGTCAGATCGTTTATTTTGATATTTTAGATAGTAAGCATGTTCCCATACATCCAATCCTAAAAGAGGTATTTTTCTTATTGACCATGGACTGTCTTGATTAGAGGTGGTAATCATTTCTATTTTGTTAAAAGTTTGATTGAACACAAGCCAACACCAACCACTGCCACCAATAGACAATGCTTTGTTTGAGAATTCTTTTTTAAAATTTTCAAAGCTATCAAAATACACATCAATTGAATCACCTAACTTACCGCCAGGGATACCATCATTTTTTGGAGTCATTGTTTCCCAAAATAATTTATGATTTTCAAATCCTCCACCAAAAAAATTAACTTCGCTTCTGACAGATTCAGGAATGGTATTTAGATCAGATAAAACAGATGTGATGTATTGCGGATGAAATTCACTGGAAATTTTTGCCAATGTTTTATTTAATCCATCAACATATGCTTGATGGTGTTTTTGATGGTGAATTTCCATGGTTTGTTTATCAATATAGGGTTCAAGATCATTATACGCATAAGGTAATCGAGGTAATTCGTATTTGACCATATTCTAATCAAATAAAGTCCACATATATTTTTCAAGTTAAAAATAAAATACGCATCATCTTTTATGATAAATTCTAGGCATAAAATTCCAAATTCAAGATAAGATACTCAAACAATATAATTAGCAGGATAATTTTCAATAAAGGAACAAACCATGAATCCATTATTTCAACTTAGTACCAGAAGTTATGAGAAAGAAATTTCAATAATAAAACAAGCATTGATAGATTTAGAAACAGAATGTAATGTACAAAATGGGTACACTATTGAAAAACCATTTGAAAAATTTGGTTGGACATTTTTTAATATTCAGATTAGTGAGGAATTAGCAGAAATAATTGAAAAATCAGGTATGATGAAAGGAGCATTAGGATACAAAATTGCAGAGCAAATGACTAATTTTATTGGGCATTATTTAGAAACTAAAGGAAGTGCTGTAAGAATAAAGAAAATAGATTATTGACAATTATTTTATAATTTTGTAAGTCTTAAAAGATTAGGCTCTAATTTTTAGATGGAAAAGATGATAACCATTAACGCAAAATAACAGTGATGACAAAATTAGGATTGATTGATTTAGAAATACTGTATTTAGGAATCAAAGGCGATGGGAATTTTAATGAGACAGGTATTGAGAATTCTGAATTAAAGAGGTTGGGAGTTGGCAGAATACTAGATGCATTGGCATCATTAAAAGATAGAAAATTGATAAATTTGAATAATGATGGTTCATTTTCCATAACAGATTTAGCAAAACACACGTTATGGGATGAACAAATTCCAACATGGGTCAAAATTTTACGGCTATTAGAAATCAAGTCATGCAGCAGTAATGTAATGTCAGATTTTTTAAAAAAACCAGAAACTGAATTAATTGATGAGATTGAAAAGTTGAGAAAAAATCAATTGATCCTAATGTTACCACTAAGACAAGAATCCAAAATTATCAAAATGTATGAAATTCTTCCAGAAGGAATAGAAAAAATCAAAAAAATAGAAGAAACAGGATTTCAAAACGATAGCTTAGAAGAAAAGAAACCGAAAATAGAGATTTTTGAGATAATTGATCAAATCATCAAAGAAATTAGTAGTGAGCCAGAATTCAACAACAAAAAGAGCATAATTTTAAAACTAGAGGAAATCAAAGATAAATTAAAAATTTAGTTATTTTGTTCTTATTTTATCATGAATTTGGGCAAGAATTAATTCCGCCTTGTCTTTGTTTTCATAAGTATCAGCAGTTTCATCCATAATAGAATCAATTTCATAGCTTTTATCCACCAAAATATTTGCAACATGATCATCTAGTGTACCATTTCCAATAAGATAATATGCAAAAACAGTATTCTTTTGTCCAATTCTATGCAATCTGTCTTCTGCTTGTCTATGAATTGCAGGACTCCAATCTAGTTCTGCAAAAATGACGTATTTGGCTCGAGTCAGATTAATTCCTACGTTTCCAGCTCGCAAACCAGCTATCATTAGTTTTGATTCTCCTTTTTGAAATTTGTCAATTTGGTCTTGACGTAGTTTATCAGATTGACCACCAATAATAGAAACAGGTGAGAATTCGCTAAGACTATCATGTAATAATTTGTGAATAACTTTATGATGACAGAAAACTACAACGCTTTCTTCTATTTCCATAATATTTTTAACAAAATTAATTACATGAGGTAATTTTGCAACGCCAGCAATCTGTCTTTCGCTTTGAATTGCTCTATGATATGAAGCAGATTTGTCAAATGCAGTTTCAGCATTTTTTTGTTCTTCTTCTAATTTAGTCCATATTTTTCCTAGTTCATCAAAGTAATAATCAGTATCAGCATCAATTACCTCTTTGTAACGAACTTTATCTTTTAATTCCTTGAGGACATCAGATTTTTTTCGTCGTAACATGACATGTTTTTGTAATTCATTTCGAAGTGATGCTCTTTTATTTTCAAGTACAATTGCCTTGCCTTTGTCATTAACATAACAAAAGTACTCACAGAATTCCTTAAAACTGCCAAGTAGTCCAGGTCTTAGGATATCCACAATTGGCCAAATTTCAGAACCTCTATTGAAAATTGGAGTGCCTGAAAGGCCAATTCTATATGAAAGAGAGGGTAATGCAGCTAGTTTTTTAACAGCCTTGTATTTTTGGGTTGTCTTTGATCTTAGATTATGAACTTCATCACACACAATAGTTCTGAGGTTAAGTTTGGATAAATCAGAAAGACGTTTGTAAAGTAATTCATAATTTATTATGTAAAAATCAGTTACAGGAAGTTCTTTTAACTTGCCAGTTCGTATAATAGTTGATGTGGGAGATTCAGACTCAATTATTCTTCCATTTCTACTTTTTTTCTTCATAAATTTGGAAATTTCTCTTTCCCAGTTGTTTAGCGTCACTAATGGCGCTACAACTAGCACTGGAAAAGTTTGTTTTTCAGTAGCAACATAAGATAAAGTCTGTACAGTTTTTCCAAGACCCATTTCATCTGCAAGTAATGCATTGCCAGATGATTTTAACAGGAAATCTAAACCTTCTTTTTGAAAATTCAATAATTTTCCTCGGAACTGTTCTCCAGCTTTTGCACGACGTAGATGATATTTGATTGGCGGAAGTGCAGGTTTTGGAGTATAGGTTTTTACGATTTTTCTTTGCCATGCAGATTTAGATAGAATTTCAAGCGGATATCTATCCATGATTAATTTGATCTGTTTTACACTTTCAATACTATCAGGAATTATTACCTCATTGATATTTTCACCATACCATGCTTCAGGCACAAGCCTTGAGATCATACTTACTGCACGCTGACCTGTAATCTTCCAACTCCAAATTTTTGAGTATTTGTCCAAAACATACTCTAATGTTCCAAAGTTTTCCATGGATGTCGCCATAATTTGTCGATAGAAAGTTTTTTTGCCTTATGAATCTTGATGTTTCTTACGATCAGACGGCTGATCTACAATAGTTAAAATAGGAAGAATGTGTATATTTAGGCACTAAAATTTCAAGCAGATTAGCCATGTGTTTTGAGATTAATGGGGTTTATCGACAGGATGAGGCTTTGTATTTTCATCATGACAATCACAGTGACAAAGATGCGTACCATGGTTGTTTATGCAGTCAATACACTCGTAGTGTTTTCGAGTTTCACAAGCAGCACAAATCATACTTAGCAGTAAAATGAAGATAGATTTGTATTTTTTCTATTTTGACCTAATATTCCACTTCGCTTCTTTGAAGTAGCTTATCAGTAAGATCTACGTAACCGTGAGGATCAAGCTCTTTGGCAAATCCCTTATCAATATTTATTAGATAAATTGAGTGCAAATGAGCATGTAAAATATCAGCATATGATATGGGGGGTTTTTTGTAATATCGATCACATAGATCTTTGATTTTTTTTATCTCAGATTCATTTCTTGCATTTGGTGGAACAAGAAAAGTTTTTGGAATTGGAATAAGTCCTATAACAGGAGTTGCCAAAGAAAATTTTGAGCAGTGTTGACTATACCTAGCAATTTTACTCATGATTCTTGCAGTGAAGTAATCAATAGTATCCATGGCATGATCAGGAGGAGTAAACCCGGTTTCGATTTCAATAATTGTATTTCCACCTCCTTTTTTTGCAAAAATATCACATACTAAAATATCAGAAATTTGTTTTTCCACTTCCACTGAATAACCACGTGCAATAAGACTAGATGCACATATTATTTCTAAAACAGAGTGATTGATTTTTACAAGATTTTTTTGATACATTTCTATTAGTTGTTGACGTACATAGTTGAGTTTCGGCAAATCAGTTTCTTTCAAATTTTTAGAGAGTTTATCCGTTACTTCGTAAACATCGTTACGGAATTTTTCTAAATCCATAGGGTTATGATTGCTTTAACGACTAGGGTTTAAGAACGTGTAAATTTTAGAATTTGACAAATCTATTAGAAAAGGACTTACCAATAACCAAAATCGACGTAATTGAGCCAATTAGAATTAGAAGAGAAATAGAACCAAATTCAGGTACAACATGAGGTTGAATAAGTGGATCACTAGTTAGAGTAAACATTGTTTTGAATTGTCTAGTCTCAGCACCACTTTGAACTTTTAGAATATAGTCGCCGTCTTGTTTTAAGAGTGGACTTTCAGTGTTTAGCTCAAAAGAAAAATTCCCGTCAACATCAGGCGATAGTTGTTGCACAGTTACAACATTTCCAACAGGGTTAGTCACGACAACTAGTATTGGTGCAATAGTGTTTTGTGGTTTCAGATATCCGTTTACATTGATAATTGAATGATGATCATAAATTTGTGAATCAGTCCAGACAGTTAATGGAAACATCTCTTTGTAAAGATCAATCTCATAAGATTGAATTTGAACACAACTAATGCAAGTGATTTCTTGTTCGGCATATGAGATATCAGCTAGCGATAAAGAAATAACAAAAGACAGGAACAAGACAGATAAAACAGAGAGATGCACGTTTATCGGCTATGAACATAATATTTATAGATTTTTAAGAAAACGTACTTTTTTATCGAAAATGAAACTAAAATATTCAAACAATCAAAAACAAGATGTTATGAACGACTTATCAGTTCTACGCGTGCCTTATAATCAAAAAAACATCAGCAGGGTCAATGAAAATCGATATACCGTTACCATGCCCTTCATGTGGTGGAAAGATGTATTCTGTAAGTTATGAAGCATCTTTTACAATACTAAAAAAAAGAAGCTGGCAGGTATGCAAGGAGTGTAATTTTGAAAGGGATTCAGAAGATTTCAAAAGATCTATTTGTTGCACATAATAGCAATTTTTCTATTTTATAAAAACTAAATAATTTTCAGACTAAAAACTATCAGATTATGTACAATTTATCTAGAATTAATTTTATGGCCAATAACAATTGAAAAAACACATGTTGGCAAAACAAACATCAGACAAATAAAATCTAAGATCCTTTGAAAATTCTTATTGCTTCTAAATGAGAACAGTTTGCTTTTAATCCCTTGCCATGATGAAACTTGTAGAAATTTTTAAAACCAGGGCATTCACAAGTATCAGATGTCACGAAATAGGATTTCTCAGGATCAGATGAAGATTTTATTTGGTATAGATCATTATCTACTTTAACAACACCGCCAGTTTCAACTAGTTTTTTGGCCTTTCGTATAGTATTTGCACTCATAAGATAGTTATTACATAGTTATTTTTTATTCTTTAATTTTTTCATGACATTAAACCAATCAATATCATCATTTTTACCTTAAGATGGAGTGTTTCATTAGTTCAAGACGTATAGTTAGAATTTTTTCAGAATTTAATTTTATTTGATATATCATAAAACCTAAAGAAAAGAGACACAAAAACAAGAGGCCATATTAGGCACAAAGATCACATGAAATCTATTCAGATCTAACTAAATGCATATTCATACTGCAATTATTATAAACTGAGTTTACTATTTCTGGTTATTGACTTTGAAGAGATATGTTGCGACGCGTTTAATCACAATGTTTGGAGTTTTGATGATCACATTACTCATTACAATTGCGCTAGTAGGATCAAATATGGACAGTATCTTAAAACAAGGAGTTGTTTTTCAAGTAAGATCTGAAATTACAGAAAATCCTGCAATCGCAGAAAGTTTTTCATCAGTGGATGAATTTGAATTATTTATTCAGACTCAAATTGAACAAAGAATCAAGACTTTAGGCCTAGATGAGCCATGGTATTCTCCACAAAGGATAGGTTTAACAATGTATAAAATATTATTTCTAGACTTTGGTCATGCAACATTTCTCACTAGTGATTCAGGGTCATCAGATGTCAGAGAAATTATTGGAGAAAAACTACCCAGAACCATCCTACTGTTTACAACTGCAACAATCATAATATCAGTGATAGGCATTTTTCTAGGAGCACTGGCAGGAAGCAAAGTAGGATCAATACTAGACAGAATAACATCCAGTTTTGCAATAATTAGCTCTAGTTTTCCTGTTTGGTGGATAGGAATGTTAATGATATTTGTATTTTCGTTTGTATATCATATTTTTCCTGCAAGAGCAACACCATTAATTCCATCATCAGACCCAAGTTATATCGGATCTTTACTATATCACATGACATTGCCTTTGATTACAATCGTAATCATAGGTTTTGGATCATGGGCGTATTTAGTTAGAAATTTCATAGTAGGAATAATGCAAGAAGATTTCATAATTGCAAAAAAGACCATGGGAATTAATCAGAAAAAAATAATCTACATACATGCTCTAAAAAATGCAGCCCCACCAATAGTCACTATTCTAGCATTGAGTCTTTCAGGCTCGTTAGGAGGTGCAATAATTACAGAAGCTGTATTTGACTGGCCAGGTATGGGCAGACTGTATTTTGAGGCAATTACAGTCATGGATCTACCCGTAATTATTGGCGCTACATACATTTTGACAGTATTTTTCCTGATTAGCATATTTGTTGCAGATTTACTGTATGGATATTTTGATCCAAGAGTGAGAACAGGCTAATGAGCAGCATCACACCACACGAAATCAAGACAGAATTTCTTAAAAGTAAGATAGGCATTACAGGCATTGCCATTTTATCGATTTTAATTTTTACATCAATTATTGTAGTTGTTGTAATTCCAGTAGACACTTTTAAAGAATGGAATAATCCAGGAAACTGGATTTCATATCCCAAAGTTGCCATACCGGTATGGATCAATTTGTTTTTGAGTGAAAAAATTCCTGAACACAAAATTTTGGATACACCAAATGTCAACTATGATGTATCAGGAGACACATCAATTACATCTCATCAATTTGGAGTAAATTTTGACTATGATGACTTCCCAAATGATTTCATTTATGAATTTTCTGCAAAATATTCAGGAACACCGTTATTACAAATGGACGTAATACGTCCAGATGGAATACAATTAAAATTATTATCAACATCATTACCATATTCAAATTCAAATTCAATTCATAGTGAAAGAATATTCTCCACAGATAATGCAATTAGAAAAAACCTATATTTGCAATCAAACAAATTTTCATTTTCTATAAATAATTTATCAGCAGAAGATATCATTTTTTCTAAAACAGAGAATCATGAACCACTAAAAGGAAATTATATTTTTTTGATTAAGATGTATGGCAGTAATTCAGAAAATCAGATTCCAGAATCCAGGCTAATCATAGGAGGTAAAGCTTTTGGAATTATGGGGACAGATGAGTTGAGAAGAGATTTAGCCGCAGGGTTACTTTGGGGAACACCTTTAGCACTTTTCATAGGGTTGGTTGTAGCAATAGCATCAGTGATAATGGGTTTGCTGTATGGGATGTATGCAGGATATAGAGGTAGAAAAACAGATGAAACAATGATGAGATTTAATGATGTAATCTATGCACTGCCAGCACTTCCATTTTTGATTATTCTGTCAGTTACAATTAGCAATAGTATTTTTGTGATGATTGGATTTTTGATGATATTTGGTTGGGTCGGAGTAGCAAAAGTTGCAAGAAGTATGGCGTTGCAAATTAAAACCAGAGGGTATGTAGAAGCAGCCAATATGATGGGTCAGAAAGATTCAAAGATCGTACTTAGGCATATTTTGCCACAGTTACTACCATATGCGTTTGCCAGTATTGCCATATCAGTGCCAGCTGCAATTACAACAGAGGCAGGACTTAGTTTCTTAGGATTAGGCGATCCATCATTTCCAACATGGGGTCAAATTTTACATGATGCCAATGTATACGGTGCGGCTGCTAGAGGATTATGGTGGTGGATAATGCCTCCAGGGGTAATGATAGCGATAACTGGACTTGCTTTTGTCTTTATAGGTAATGCATTAGATGCAATTGTAAATCCAAAGTTAAAAAGATAATAAAACTAGAGGTCAAATTTTCGAATTAATTCAATAGCACTATCATTCAATTTTATTGAATAGCATGATGAATTTTCATCGTTGAATGCTGCCAACTTGTTAGCAAATACTTTTTTGCTGTGACCACCTTCAGATGCTTTGTCTGATTCATCAAAGCAAATGGACATTTGTTTCATGTTTAGATTATTTTTTAGAAGAAAAGCAATGAACTTTTTGTAATTTTCAGTGTCAACCCAGTCTATGTTTTTTTCTTTACTTATTCCAATCCATATCTCAATGGAGTTTTGGTATAGAACTTTTTTTCTAATTTCATCTAATGACATTTTTACCTTTTAAAAATCAGCACGCTGCATTTTAGAACCACATCTAGGACAAGTACCGCCTTTGTGTTTGTTACTGCAAACTAGACATACATAGCGTACTCCAGTACCACTAGAGCTCATTCCAAAGAATCCACCGCCAGTTCCAGAATCGCCATATCCTTTCATACGACTCATGTATCGTTTTCTTAACAACATTGGAAATGCTATGAAAATAGCTAGAGCTGCACCAAGACCGTATGGGAATGGGAGAATCATTTGCAGTCCAATGCTGATGCCAAGTGATGCAAACAAGAATATCAAATAAGTCTTATAATTAAACAATTCAATGAAAATACATTCAAAATACTTATAAAGTTTTGTCAGTATTTCTCATTCTTTCTATGATAACTAGAGAGAGAGATTTTTTTAATTTAGGTAATTACTAGATTTATGGAATCCCCATTACTATCCCAAGCAAAGATATCATCATCCCCGTAAGGAGATTGTACAATTAGTGACACCAATCCAAAGAAATTATGAAGATCGGTGACAGAGGGATTAGCAGAACCACTTGGATGAGAATGGACGATTCCAACATAACTCATATCAAAAGGCAAAAAAGAGTGAGGGAATCCCGCAAATGTGGGTCCAGAATAATTAAACGGTGGAATCACTAGTCCATCAATTATGATCTGCCCCTGTTTTGATTTACCTTTCAAAATAAGAATACATTCATTGGGATGCTTCATTTGACAATAAGATAAAATGCTATCTAGAACTTTTTTTTGTAAAGAAACCTGCCTTTCAAGTTTTTTCTTTTTGAATAACATGTCAAGAAATCATAGTTTAGAACTAATTAAATTTAGGATAAGTAATAGTGTAAACAGTATTAGAGAATTTTCTTAGTTTGACTTCAATATCAGAGATTAATTTGGGAATATTAGAATGAGATTCATTGATTTCATCTTGAAATGTTTTGATTTTTAATTCAGAATTTTCTTTATTAGATAGAGCATTTTTCAGATCGCTTGTAAGATCAGATAATTCATCGGATTCAAGTACAATCATTTGATCTTGAATGTTTTGTCTTTTATCTACAAATACAGTTACTTGTTTGATAAATCCATCTAACGCTTCTTCTGTTTCAGTTATTTGTGAAAAGGATTTTTCAGTGTCTTTAACAGAGATGGAGCCCGAAGTAATCCCTTTTCGAACATTTTCTAAAATAAGTATTATTGAATCTCTATTCTTGGAAAGCAATACCTCAAATGGATCTTCAATTAATTTGGACAGAAGATTTTTTTGTTCTTTATCCAATGATGAAACATATTCATATCTACTAAGAGGTCTGGAAATTTTTGTGAATTGTGATTCGATTTCATTTTTTATTTGATTTTTTTTAACAGTAAATTCATCCAAAATTCGTTTTAGATCCAAAAATTTTCCATAATCATCGGAAGTTTGTATTTTTTTAATTGAATCTTCAAAGGAAAGAATTTTTTTGTTAAGGGAATCAATAAAACTATGGATTTCAACAATTCTTTGTTCTTTCTTAGCAATATTATTTTCTAAATCAACGATTTCTTTTAACAATTCTAAAATTTCAGCAGAGATGAATTTGGTATGTTCATAATTTTTTAACAGTTGCTGAATTTCAATATGGTTTGAATTCATTTGTATTAAAATTTCTTTTAATTTTTCTGCATATTTTTTGGCAAAAATGTGTATTACTCGGGTCTGGCGTCCAAGGACATCTCCAATTTTTTTTAACATTTGATTTAAAATGACACTTAGATTTTCAGCATCATCATAAGAGGTAATATTAGGTAAATGTGTTGCATCTTTTTTTATCATGTCAATTACTTGTTGTTTGCCTCTAACTACAATTATTCTAAGGTGTTTATCTATCCCATCAACCTGAAGATCATCTTTTTCAAGTGTATTTCCGATCATGATGAGTTCTGTAATCAATGGTTCAGTATTGTTTCTGAATGATTTTATGTCAGACAAAATCCGCGTTGTTCTTAATTCAAGTATTTGATGGATAATTTTAGATACGTCAGACAACTGAATTTGTTTTTGTGAAGGAATTTCTTCAGGTATTTTTTCTTCTTTCTTTTTACCCCATCCAAAGACCATTTGTTAAGGTTAAGCTTTGGGGATTAAATGTGTTAGAGAAATAAAATTTAAAACTTGCTCAGAAATACAAACAACATGACAAAAAATGTGAGAAAATCATTTCATACTGGTTCAGTAAAGAAAACTATTACGATCAAAACATCAAAAGAAAAGGTTTGGCGAAAAATAAGCAACATAGCAGGACTTTCATCGTGGGTGATAGATGTTAAAAAAACTACATATCTTTCGAAGAAAAGAAGAAATGTAGGAGCAATACGCAAGCTCACATTTACGGATGGCAATATTATAGAAGAGCACATAGTTGCATGGAAAGAAAAGGAATATTTTACATATATTGCAACAGAGGGGTTACCTCTAAGAGTATACGTGGCAACAATTACTATCAAATCAAAAAACAAAAAAACAACTCTGTTAACATGGCAATCTTATTTCAATAGTAAAAAGATGTCAATAAGACAATTTATGAAATTTGTAACATTTATGGGAACATTTTATGAGACATCTTTAGAGAATCTAAAAAGATCACTAGAAAAATAGCAATAGAAGATACAGGGAAATCAAAGTGTAAATAGGATATCACAAAAATAAATTCATGAGTGATATGCGCTATATCATTATAGGTATTGTATTTATTTTTTCAGGGTTTTTGATTTTAGGTGTATTTGGACATGACTATCAAATTGCAAACATAGAAGCCAGTGAATTTGGTGAATGTTATGAGCATTATGATGACAAAGAACCAGTCATAGTCAACTGCTCATCGAAGATATTTGATCAAACTTTATTTTTTGCAATTGTTGTAGCATTGATTGGGAGTGGAATCATATCGTTGATCAAAGGGGTTAAAGGCAAATGGGATAATGATGTCAGATCAGAAGACATGGTAGGTCCTGGTGGTGACAAAAATCTAGAAAAAGACTAGACCAAAAACAAAATTAACAGTAGAACAAAATGTAGTTATTTTTGAGTAATTATAATTCCTCTAACTCTTCATGGTTATCTTCTTTTAACCGCTGAAAATAGATTTCTTCATAAGGCATATCTTTGGTTTTACTTACAAAAAGCATATTTAACCTCAAGGTATGTTTTGTTCTTAATTTATGCCCAAAATGTAGTTGTAAAAATGGATAATTTTTCAAAACACATCATGTAAAAAAAAGAGAATGTCATCTAAAAATTTCCAGAAATAATTTCACATGTAATTTTTTATCAGTGCAGTTCGATAATTTTTTTCATATTTACAAATACTTGTTCTATTTCTATCATTCTTTCATTGAATTGTTTATCGGTCAGTTCGTGTGGTTTTATTAAAGTAATTATTACTTCAGATTCATCGCCACTAGAAACTATTCGCATTGGAACATTCCATGTTGACTCTTGATCAATAAACATGTGATCTAAAATTCCAAGAGATTTGTTTTCTTTGAATTTCAATCGGGCGTTTCCTCTAGGTGTTGAAAAAGACCACCAGCCATCAGCAGTCATCTTAGCATCAGGCATCATTTTTGGAGGACAATTTAAAATAGCATCAAAGGTATCGCCTATTTTTTTGTTAACAAGAATAGAAATTGTACGAGATCTAGTCATGTTAGAATATGCAATTAAAGATTAAAAAGCATATAGTACAAATTCTTAGTGACTGTACTTATTTATTTAGAAATTCCTTAATTTTTGTAAGATGTGTAACATTAGATTCATGAAATAACATCATAGATTCAGATAGGGAATCAGGCAAAACAGTCTTGAGTTTTTGAACTAATTCATCTCCGCTAGATATCATAGTGTCAATTAATTTTTCAATCTCATTTTTTTCATTTGACATTTAATTCACCTAATCCATAATTTCAATTATCTTTTCTTACAAGTGTAGAGATTGTTCGAATTTTTTCTATTTTTTGGATGTTTCTGGAGACAATCTCTCTAATTTTTTCAAAATTTTCAGCATCTAATTTTACCATCATATCATGAGTTCCAAATACATCTTTAACTTGTTCTATTTCTTTTAATTTCTCCATAATGGTCTCTTCTGCGCCAAGTTCACAATTAATCATAACATAAGCAGTAGGCACGATACATCAACTATAATACAATATTTCAAAGTTTAGATCCAGTCTTTTCCTCATTAAAAGGGGATTTGAGGTTAAATTGAAGAAATAGTTACAGGTTATATTCGGAACAAAAAACGTGTCAACATGGGATTAAAACAAAAAATCAAATCAATGATACAAGATTGTTCTATTTGTAACAAACTAAAATCAAATAAAGAAGAAACAAAATCTTAGAAAACGTCAAAGAATTAAGATTCACTTTATTTTTTAGGTGTGAATAAAAGACAACACTAAGCAAAATATGATCCATGGTTTGATATGAATCTAAAAAATAATAGAACGATCAAAAATGATGAAAATTATTTTACTGTGATAAATCAATATTTTTGATCAGGTTTTATTTTATCGGAGAACCATTTCTTGAAATTTATGGCTGATGCACCACCTGTAAAACAAAGCTTTATTCAAGAATTCATGGGTTTTCTTAAGACTTTTGGCATTATTGGATTAGCAATTGCGTTTGTCATAGGTGCAGCAGCATCAAAGTTAGTTAGTGCACTAGTAACTGACATCATCAATCCAATGGTAGGATTAGCTTTGCCATCAGGAGAACTTAAAACGCTTCAAAGCAATATAGTCAATAGTGCAACGGGAGCTATTTCAGAATTTAGATATGGAGATTTTATTGCCAACATCATAGATTTTGTGATAATTGCTCTAATAGTATTTATCATGTACAAAGTACTATCAAGATTCAAGCTAGTAGATGACAAAACAAAGGCAGCCTAAAAATAGCATACAATTAATTTGTATTTGAGCAGACACATAAAAAACAAGTATCATCAATACATAATGTTTGACCTTATAAAACTTAAAAAGTAAAAAAATCATCAGACAATATGCCAAATGATCAAGAAAACCAACAAAGAGTAATAGAGTTATTAGAAAAAATCCTAAAAGAGCTAGTTGAAATTAAAACAAATACAAAAATTACATCAGATTTTGCTACATTAAGGTCAGAAATAATTCAGAGAACAAAAGGTCAACAAGTCAATCCATAGTCTCGGTTTTTTATTCAGATATACTAATTCGACTTTAAGGGTTGATTAAGCCTTCTTTGATTAAAAATTGGATTCCTTGAATGAATGAATCATCATCAATTAAACCATCTGCCCACCAACCAGCATTGTTTTTAATCCAACTAGGAATTTCATTTGAACCAGTTCCTGAATTTTGAGTGGATGGAATACTGATTATCTTTTCTTTGATTAAAAATTGGATTCCTTGAATGAATGAATCATCATCAATTGAACCATCTGCCCACCAACCAGCATTGTTTTTAATCCAACTAGGAATGGCAGATACAGGAATCACAGTTTCGGGTATTTCAGATTTTACCATTTCAAATTCAAATTTTTTAAAAATAGGTCTTTCAAAGTCATCATGTCCAATTCCTAACAGCACTATTTGCATCGAATATTTGCCTTCTAGAGAAGCATCAAGTATTCTTGTATCAATGCCATTTGGTAAAGCAATTCCCAAATTATTGGGATTTCCACCGGTGTTTACAATTTCTTTTCCAGACGGGTCCTTTAGACCATATCCATATCGTATATCAGTGGCCAGATTTCCTTTCGAATCAAAAAATACAATAGAAAAAAGAAAATCCTTGCTTTTAGAATATCGAGAGTCATAAGAGGCAAGAGCCTTAAATCCATTATCAAACAAAAGGTTTTCAGATATTATTGATGATTGTGATTCAGGAATAATTGCAACGTTTAGTTTAGAATCAGAGTTTTTGAATTGTTTTAGCTCATCATTATTAATCATAAAATGTATTATGTTAGTATTTTTGCTTGAATATTTATCATAATGCAAATCTTTTGGAAGAATTAAAACATCATTAACTTTGCCATAAAAGCTGTTCACATGTTGAAAAGGTAAGAAATTTTTTGGAATTTCAAAATAATTTTTTACAAAATCCATGTGTTCAATATGCGCCCAATCAAAAGGCATTTCAAAGATTATTGACTTGGAAGATTCATCATAGTGTAATTTTGTAATTGGATCTTGAAAATTTTTTGCAGAAATAGAATATTCAGTACCAGATGCAATCATCTTAAATTGTTGTTCATTAGGTATGATTACAACAGTTTCAAAGTGAATATCCTGAGTAGTTTGAGTTTTTGGATTTTTTGCCCCTATTATGTCAGTTTTTACAGTATATTGTCCACTATTAACAAACACAGGTCCAGAAATCACAGGTATGCTAGAAGATGTTGAAGCTAAAGCATTTGGGACAATTGGATCAACATCTCCATAATATTTTGTACATTTCCACAGTTCTTCTTGCTGACACCCGGATTTAGGTTGTATTTTGATGTCTAGTTCTCCATCTTTATCAAAAAACATTTGATTTGCAACCAATTGCGTGCCATGAAATATTTGAATTCTATAACTGACACTTTCTATATTCACATTAGTCATAGGATCAAAAAATCGGATTTTTAGATTTGCATTAGAATATTTTTCAGGAGTAAAATCTGCTGGAATTAAGGATGTACTTACGGTTACTTCCCCCATTCCAAAACTAATTGGAGGAGCTTGCTGACCGCCATGGTGCTGAGCAAAAGATAGCGGAAAAGAGATGGTAAGTGCCAGCATTATGTAAAATAACCATAATTTTGATGTCATTTTTTGTAACGTAATATCTACAAAAATCATTGATAATTTCAACTTTTCAATCGCAGATGAAGGCAAATATACAATATGACGATATAGTCTAGTTTATTTCAAACATATCTCAAATATTATAATACGTGATGAAATAATCAACAATATGATTCTAAATCTTGCAGGCATATTTTTACAATCAACACAAAAGATCGAAACTTCGACACTTGCAATAATTATTAGCTCTGTCACTGCTACAATTTTCGTAATCACATTATTGATAACTTGGAAAAGTGTTAGAGAGAATACAAAAGCAACATATTCTCAGCTATTACGAGGATTCCATGAGGATCTGATAAACAGATTAGACAAAAATTCAATTCTTAAAACTACAGAAGATTGTCACAGATATGCAAATGATTATCTAAACACTATAGATCAGATTGCTTTTCTAGACATACATAAAAAAATCCCCATAGGAATTGCCAAATATCTCAGCAGATTCTTTGCTTATGGCTTGATAATAATTGATTGGTATGATCATATGGTAGGTGAAGATTATAATCAGATTGCTAGAAAAAATTGGCCAAATTATTTTCTGTATTGTCAAAAATATGGGATAGTATCAAACCCAGATGACAGACTTCCAAAAATAATGTTAGATTATAATTCATTGCAAGAAAAAGAATCAAAATCTTAGAGCGCCAGGTAAGGGATTTGAGCCCCTGCACGCTTGCGCGTAGCCGTTTTCGAGACGGCCGCCGTACCACTTGGCTAACCTGGCAAGAAATCTTAGAAGCATCTACATAATAAAGCAAGTCAGAACTAGTGCAAAACAAATGATTTTGGATAAATTAGTCTATATCAAATAACTCATCTTGAAAGCGCTTAATTATCTGCGCTTTGGATTTATTCCATTCTTGCTCAGAGATATGATCAGAAAAAATAGAATAAAATCCATCAAAAGATTTACCCATTAAAGTAATAATCAGTTGTTTTTCATCTGAAGGTAATGGAAAATAAGAAACAATTTTTGAAAAATCATTTTGAGAATTTACCTTTATTTGATATATTTTATCTTGTAAATTTACAGGTAAATTCAGATTCTTCATTGTTCAAGGTAATTTTTATTTTTTATATATCTAATTACAACCAAAACAATACCTACAAGCATTACCCTAGAATAGCCATGAGAAATCATAATTCAAAAGATAAACACAAAATAGTATAAAAAATCAATAACATACAATGGGGTTAAATCTAAAAGAACTAGTAGTCAGAGAGAAGACAACACTAGAATCATTTTCGTCAAAAATCATAGCAGTTGATGCATATAATGCAATTTACCAATTCCTAGCAAGCATAAGAGGTCCTGATGGATTACAATTATCAGATTCAGAAGGCAGGATTACTAGTCATCTTAGTGGGCTACTTTATAGAAATATCAATTTTTTATCTTTAGGAATAAAACCAGTATACGTATTTGATGGAAAACCACCATCGTTAAAAACTGCAGAAATTGAAAGAAGGAAGCAAATCAAAAAAGATGCTACCGTAAAATATGAAAAGGCAATTGCAGAAGGAAATATGGAAGATGCGAGAAAATTTGCACAGCAAACAACTAGCATGAAAGATGGCATGGTTAAAGAATCAAAACAAATTTTATCTTATTTTGGAATTCCATACATTGACGCACCTTCTGAGGGAGAAGCAACTGCAGCTCATCTGACAAATACAGGACAAGCATATGCATCAGCAAGCCAAGATTTTGATTCAATATTATGTGGAGCAAAAAAACTAATAAGAAATTTTACAAACAGTGGAAGAAGAAAAATTCCCAATAGAAACACGTATGTTGAAATTGAGCCAGAAATAATTGAAACACAAAAATCATTAGATTCTTTGGGGATTACAAGAGAGCAGTTAGTGGATGTCGGGATCTTAATTGGTACTGACTTTAATCCAAACGGTTTTGATAGAATAGGACCAAAAACTGCATTAAAAATGATCAAGCAACATTTACGATTAGAGGACATACCGCAAATTCAAGAGCAATTGCAAGAAATTGATTATGAACAAATACGGAAAATATTTCTTGAGCCAATTGTGGCAGATGTAGATGAGATAGTATTTGGGAATGTAGATTATGAAGGAATGACCAATTATCTAGTCAAGGAAAGAAGTTTTTCAGAAGATAGGATACAATCGTCATTGAATCGACTTAAAAAAGCGCTGGAAAAAAAGAGTCATAATTTAGATCAGTGGTTTCAGTAAGATTTGAATTTAATAACAAGTCAAATGTAAAATAAAAAATGCAACAGACGGATGCAAGAAAAATTCTCAAAGATGCACCAATCATGTGGAGGCGAATCAACTCTATCGGAATCATTCTGGATTGTAATTCTACTTATGCTAGTAAGATGGAATATGCAAAATCAGAGATTTTAGGCAAGTCAGTATTTGAGCACGTGCCGAAAGAGTCATTTGAAAGCATGAATGATTCATTGAAAACATGGTTTGAGACAGGAAATGTATCAGATAGGAAAATTACATTTAAAAAACAAGATGGCAGCACATTTCTAGGCTTATTACATGCAACAAGTCTTTACGATGAAAAGAAAAATCTGCTTGGAAGTAATACTGTGATTTTTGATCTTACAGAAATGAGTGATGCGAAAATTGAAGAATTTGAAAAGTTTTTCAGTGAAGCAAAAAACAAACTAGATGAAATTAAAAATAATGAATACAAAAAACTAGATGAGAATTCTAAATCAGAATATAATGGATTAAAGAAAATGTTTGACATGCTATTAACAATTGATTTAAAAGGATTAAAAAATTTCAAATAGAAAATATATTAAAAATAACTTGATACTAATCAGATTTTTTTTTAATTGATTTTTGTAATTCTTCAAGTGCAAATTGAATTTCAGATACAGCCGCACCATCTTCCAAAGTACTAATATCACCAATAGTTTCGTTATTAGCTATTGATTTTAGTAGTCGTCGCATGATTTTACCACTACGAGTTTTTGGTAATTTTGTTACAAAGTAGATTTGCTTTGGAGCAGCTATTGCGCCTATATCATTTCTTATTTTTATCAAGATCTCTTTTTCTAAAATTAGAGTGTCATTAGTTACATTTTGTTTTAAAACTACAAATGCAATGATTGCCTCACCTTTGAGTTCATCTGGAATTCCACATACAGCTGATTCTGCCACATCATGATGAGATATAATGCAGCTTTCAAGTTCTGCAGTTCCTATTCTATGACCAGATACTTTGAGTACATCATCGGCTCTGCCCAATAACCAAAAATATCCATCGGTATCTTTTAGAGCATAATCACCAGGATAGTAGCAATTTTTGTATTTTGACCAGTATACATCACGGTATTTCTCATCATCACCCCAAAGAGTCAAGAGCATTCCAGGCCAAGGATTTTTGATCACAAGATAACCTTTAGTGTTTGGAGGCATGTCGTTTCCAGCTTCATCTACCACCGAGATATCTAATCCAGGGATAGGTCGAGTTCCAGAGCCAGGTTTTAGTGGAATAGTTTCCAATCCAGGCAAAGCAGATATCATCATACCACCAGTTTCAGTTTGCCACCAAGTATCAATAACTGGACATTTTTCTTTTCCAATTATTTTGAAATACCATTTCCATACTTCAGGATTGATTGGTTCACCTACGCTTCCTAACAATCTAAGAGTTGAAAGATTAAATGAATTTGGTAATTCATCGCCAAACTTCATAGACATTCGTAATGCCGTTGGAGTTGTGTAAAAAATTGTAACTTTGTATTTTTGAATAATTTCCCACATTCGTGATGTATCAGGAAAATCAAGTGCACCCTCATACATTACTTCAGTTGTACCATGTAATAATGGACCGTAAACTATATAGCTATGACCTGTAACCCATCCAATATCAGCTGTACAAAAAAATACATCGGAATCTTTAATGTCAAATGCCCACTTGAATGTAGAATACAAATGCGTCAGATAACCACCAGTTCCATGTAATACTCCTTTTGGTTTTCCTGTTGTTCCAGAAGTATACAAAATGTAAAGAGGATGAGTACTATCTAATTTTTCTGCAATACAAGTATCAGAGACATTATGCATCAATTCATTCCAAAGCAGATCTTTTGAAGATAGAACAATTTTGCTTTTTGTTCTCTCTATTACAATAACATTTTGAACAAAATCAAAATCTTTGATGGCTTCATCAATTACTTCCTTGAGTTTTATTATATTACCACGTCTATAACCACCATCAGCAGTTATCACAATTTTTGATTTTGAATCATATATTCTGTCTTTAATTGCGATAGCACTAAATCCAGAAAATATCACAGTATGTATTGCTCCAATTCTAGCACATGCAAGCATAGATATCGGTAGTTCTGGAATCATTGGAAGATAGATAGTTATTCTGTCGCCTTTCTTAACACCAAGTGATTTGAGAACATTTGCAAATTTTTGGACTCGAGTCCACATGTCTTTGTAAGTGAGAATTCGGGATTCGCCGTTCTCACCTTCCCACAAAATTGCAGGTTTGTTGGCCTTGTTTTGATGAATGTCCAGTGTATTGTATGAGGCATTAATCGTGCCACCTACAAACCACTTAGCAAAAGGAGGATTCCAATCCAATGGTTTTTTCCAAGTTGAAAACCAAGAGAGATTTTTTGCTTGTTTTTCCCAAAAAGCGATAAAATTAGATTCAGATTCTTTTCGAGTTGCAGTGTCATTATTTCCAAGGCCGAGGTTAATCTCTGACATCAAAATTGTGTAGAGTGTCAGACTTTAAATGTTAAAGAAAAAATAAGTTAAAAAAAATTATTGTGCTTCCATTCTGGCAAGCCAGTCATCTTCATTGTTAGATGTTGCTGTTTTCACCTGTTTGGGTGGTTCTGGAATTGTTGGTAGAGATTCAGCAATAAATGGTACTGCTGAAGAGTATGTGACTGGTGCTGTAGGTGCTTCTGGAAGTATGCTCTGAACTTTTTGTGATTCAGAATTGCCCAGATATGAAACGGCTGATTCTTGGAGATGTTTTTGTGGAGGAGCTGTTATGTTTAGTACTTCTGCATCAAGATCTGCAATTCTTCTCTTAACGTTTGAGATTTCTGCAGTTTCGTGAGTAACGTGCTCAATTAGTTCTGCAGTGCATGTCTTCACTGTCTCAAATGTGTTATCAGAGATTTCATTGCTCTTGTATTGTACTCTGGCATCAAATAGCAACATCTTTGCGGACTTGATCTGTTCATCTAACTCTGTCAATCTTGCTTCGAGTTTAGCTTTGATTTGTTGTTCTGCTTCATCTAATGATGTAAGTTTTGACTTGTATTTTTCATGAATTATTTCTGCGTCTGCTTTCATGTCATCATTTTCAGAAACAATATCAATCAAGGCTTTTAGACGACGTAGAGTTAGTTGTTTTTCACGAAGAAGTCTTTGAGAGTCTAGTCTCCATTTTGGAATCAATATAACAACATTGCCCTGAACTACTAGTTGCTCATATTGAATTTGCTGTAATCCTTGAGAACCGCAGTCAACGCCTACTGATTGGATGCTTCCATCAATGTCAGTTATTGTTCCAATGACTTTACCCATGAATGTTCCGTACATGTCTTTGACGTTTTTACCGATAATATCGATATCGTCATTTGTCATGACTTAAGGTTCAGAGATTTGTATAACCGGCAAAGTGTGAGAAAGGTTACTAGTTTTGGTAAGATTATTTTGACAGCAATCAAGGTTAGAGGAAATTTAGAAAATAAAATAATCAGCCTCAAAAAAAGATCATCTTTGGTTAATCAAAACTCTTAATTTCAGAGATAAAATCAGATTAATCGTAAAGCAT
>JBKKCM010000037.1:0-31671 GCA_046712755.1 Nitrosarchaeum sp.
ATTGGCTTGTTCTGGACTAACAGCTTACACAGCAATTAAAAAATCAAATCAAAATTCTCCTGAATTTCTTGTAATAATAGGTGCTGGTGGATTAGGTTTAATGGGTGTACAAATTGCAAAAGCTATCACCAAATCCAAAATAATTTGTGTAGATCTAGATGATCAAAAATTGGAAATAGCAAAAAAAATGGGTGCTGATTTTGTAATGAACTCCAAAGATCCTGAAACATCTCAAAAAATAATCTCCATTTGTAATGGTAAAGGGGCTGATAGTGTTGTAGATTTTGTTAATGCCCCACCTACTGCAAAAATGGGATTGGCAGTTCTGCGAAAGAGGGGAAATATTGTCTTAGTTGGTTTGTTTGGTGGCTCAATGGAATTATCTCTTGTTACAATTCCACTCAAATCCATTACTATTCAAGGTGCATATACTGGAAATTATGCTGATATGGTTGAATTGTTAGATCTTGCACGAAAAGGAACCATTAATCCTATGATTTCAAAAAGATATTCTCTTGATGATGCAAATTCTGCTTT
Organism: Nitrosarchaeum sp.; assembly: GCA_046712755.1. Classification (GTDB taxonomy): domain Archaea; phylum Thermoproteota; class Nitrososphaeria; order Nitrososphaerales; family Nitrosopumilaceae; genus Nitrosarchaeum. The sequence continues at coordinate 538 of JBKKCM010000037.1, forward strand.
AGAGGATCTTAAAGCACGCAAGATTGTTGGTCGCGCAGTGATTAATCCTTAGTTAAAAATTGCTACTACAAAATGTTATAACATAAAAAAATTGTATATTTGTATTGGATTCAAAGACTAGCTGTGAGGTTGCATTAACGCATTTGAAAAATAAACAATTTATCACTGCTCATAATTTATTTCTCAATCAAGCCGATTCTATGAAAAAAACTGAATATCTTAAATCTGCACTCTTGTATATGCTTGCATCTGAATGTAAAACTAGACAAGGAAAAGAATCTAAAGATGAAATTGAACAAGCAGGTAATCTGTTTTTACAATACTCTAAAACTAAAAATTCAAAAAATATTCAAGGTGCATTATTTTGTGCATCAAAATGTTTTTTGAGTCTTGGTGAATACGACAAAGCAAAAATTTCATATCAAAAAGCAAAATCGATACTTTCTTCAACTATTGAAATTTCTAGGCCTGTAGTTATAATCGACGATAGTAAATCGATAGCAATGAAACTTCAAAACTATGTGGAGAAATTAGGGTATGGTGAAATTCTAGTTTATGCAAATGGTAAAGATGGACTTAAAGGATGTCAAAAATTATTTTCTGAAAACAAAAAACCTATTATACTTTTGGATATGGGACTTCCTGATCTTGATGGTGATGTAATTGCTACTAAACTATTAAAAGAAAAAATAGATTTACAAATCATCATAATTACCGCTGATGACAAAACCACAAAGCGAGTTAATAAAACAATTAGTTCTGGAGTTGCCGCATTTATTCAAAAACCATTCACTCTTGATGAGATAAAAAAAGCAGTTGATATTGCTGAATCAGAATATTCTTTATTACAATAACAATAAAGACATATTCAAAATATTTGCATCTTTGATATCTATCTCATTAATTCTATAATCTATTAATTCCTCGGAAAATTTTTCAACAATCTTTTGTGATGTATTTGTTTTTGCTGAATCTATTTGAATTATTACAAGCATATTCCATTCCCCTTCCATGTTTGCTACAATAAGATAATTATCTAATTTTGTGATGAATTCTTTAATTGAATCCTTGACTGCCTCTAATGATTTTGATGGTTTTAATTTCATTAATATCACTTGGTATTCATTAATTCCAGAAACATCTGTTAAGACAGCTTTGTATCCTTTGATGATGCCACTTTTTTCTAATCTTTCTATTCTTTTTCTGATTGTTCTATCTGATACATCATGACCTGATTTTTTTAATTCGGATGCAATTTCTTTTGATGGAGTTCTTGCATTGCTGTTGAGAATTTCTATAATTTTTTGATCTACTTTATCTAAATTTGACCATGCATCATTACTCATGACATAAGGATGTTTTACATACTTTTGAATTTTTGCTTATTGATTCTATTCGAAATGTGATTTTTTTTAATTATTCTTCTAAAATCCAACCTGTTTCTATTTGCTCTTTATCTAATTCTTCTCCAACTCCAGTAGCAAATCTCCATATGAAAGGAGCATTTGTAGTCATTTCTGTTTTAATTTTTAACAATGATTCTATTTCAGAATTTAAATTTTGATCAGCAGATTTATGTTCTTTACAAAACTTACATTTCTGATCAAGTGTGATGGGTTCTGATTCTATTAATGGATAAGTCATACATGCAAGAGGTCTGTTATTGTATATTTTACAAGGAAATCCTCCATGAGGTGATCTGGTTGTGGTTTCTGTATCTAGAAAAGGACATGTATTTCCATTTTGTTCTATTCCCATCAATTGATATGCCAATATTTTTGTCGGACTAGAATTCTTTTCTTCAGATATTCCGATCCTCGGTAAAATTGTTATTTTTAATCCATTTATTTTTGCAAGATGTTCTATCCTTTCTTTTTCTTCAGGTAATATTAGAACTCCAATTTTTCCAAATTTTTTAGTTGGATAATATTCTCTTTCAATGCAACACTGAGAACAATCCTGTATGCATCTAAATTCCACAGATTATTTTTATCCTCCACAAATAAAATTCATTGGAAATATCAAATTTTATGAAAATTATGATCTTTTTATTTCAATAATCCCCACAGTTATATGCTCATAACTGTATTCTATGTTATGGGTAAGCGTCAAGTCAAAAATGAAAGTGATTTAAAAGAAATGCGTTTACCTGAAGAGGGCGAGCTTTTTGGTAGAGTGCTTAAAATGCTTGGAGGAGAAAACGTCATGGTAAAATGTACTGACGGTCTTACTAGAAGAGGTAGAATTAGGGGAAAATTAAAACGTAGAGTGTGGATACGTGATAACGATATAGTCATAATCGCACCTTGGGATTTTAAAGAGAATGAACGAGGTGATATTGTTTGGAGATTCACTTTACCTCAAATGGAATGGTTAAAAGACAATAATCATATTCCAAAAGACTTCTAACCTCCCTTTGATTGATACTGTGAACTTGGATTTGGGTTGTGCATGATTAATCCTGTATTAGATCTATTTTGATAACTTATCTTAATATACGGAATAATTCTTGTAAACATCAAATGGAACAAGGCACAGTAAAGTGGTTCAACCGCACAAAAGGCTTTGGTTTTATCGAAAGAGAATCCGGTGACGATCTATTCGTTCACAAATCCGATGTTGATGGATTCATCAATGAAGGCGATAAAGTCGAGTTTGTAGTCGGTGAAGGTCAAAAAGGACCAGCTGCTCAAAAAGTCAAAAAAACAGCATAGACAATAGATCTTTTTATTAATTTAAGAGTTCAACATTGTTTTCTTAAATTAGTCTATTTTTTATTATTTTTAGTAATTTATAAAAAAACTGTGGTCCCAAGCGAAGGAATTGAACCTTCGACAACCCGGTTTCTGTATGCCTGATATGCTGTTATTCGGTCAGCCATCGTAAGCCGACAACTACAGCCGGAAGCTCTACCAGGCTGAGCTAGCTTGGGACAAAAAAACGAAGTGTTCTAGTATTAAAAAACTATCGTAGGTGTGATAATTTGATTACTGATCGTACCTATTTTGATACGCATAAATACCATATTTCAAGGAATGTGGTAGTGTCCGAACAACAGTTGTCTTATTCTGGCTATGTCTGTGCACCTTATCTACACAATCCCGAATCTACTGCATTAAAAGAATCTTGGATATCTTCAAACAATATTGAAGCATTGTATTTTGTCACTGGAACATTTTCTGATGCTAGTAAACCATATTTTTCTGATTCAACTAATCATTATCTCTTGGGAAAATTCAAAGATAGCCAACACATCACAAATGATCTAAACAAACACAATCAAGAAAAAACATCCTTTGTTTTCAATGTTAAAGATGAATTATTTCATAGAGAAGTATCTGTAGAAACAAATTTTGTTACTATCTATTATTTGGAATCTAGTGAATCTAACGATTTACAAGAAATTGCAAATATCTTATTGAAAAGAGACAAAATTAGAATTGGCGGTCTTGGTCATATGGCCTCCTTCTGTTTGATGCCTTCAAAATTTACTTTTCCATATGCTGAAAACATTGTGATAATTGAGGTTGCAAGTGAAAAGGGTCATCAGAGTGTAAAGAAATATTGTGACCAAACCAAACGTGATGTAAATAGAAAAGGTCTGACAATGACTAATTTGCTAAGTCTTTCAATTCTGGAAAAGCTAAAGTAGAAAAGTTAAATATTCGACTAAAACCTGCTCTTCATGAGCAAACCTGCTGATCTTGGTTCATTAAAAATAGGTTCATACATTCTGTTGCCCGTCTCTGATCAACCAGATGGTGAACCATGCAGAATTGTAGAATATGATACATCTAAACCAGGAAAACATGGTGCAGCAAAGGCTAGGATTGTAGGTGTAGGTGTATTTGATGCTCAAAAAAGACCACATGTAGGACCTGTTAGCATGCAAGTACACATCCCATTAATAGACAAAAGAACTGGTCAGATTATCTCCATTATTGGCGAAACTATCCAAATTATGGATTCAGAAACTTTTGAGACAATTGATGTCACTTTAGTTGATGATGAAATAAATGGAAAAATTGAAAATGGACAAAATGTTGAATATTGGAAAGTAATGACTAGAACAAAAATCATGAGAATTAAAAGTTAGTTTTGTAACAATTATTGCTATATTCATTTTAACTATATTTTATCTTTAAATCTTGTATTCTTCGCTACAGTAGTTGGGCAATTTTAGTATCTGAATATTGTTTTATTATGGGAGGCTGAAAAGTAGAAAAAATACACGTTGACAGCAAAGTAATTTTGACATCTCATAATGTACTTACAAACCCAAATCAATTATTGGTAATTAGAATTCATGAATATAGGAATTGAACTACTTGGAGATTTAGCTTTTTTGCTTATCGCATGTGCTGCAGTAGGGGCTTTGGCGTACATCCTTAAACAACCCTTAATTCTTGGTTTTCTTGCTGCAGGTATTTTGATTGGTCCATTTGGACCGTTTGGTCTTATCAAAAATATTGAAATGCTAAATAATTTTTCTGACATTGCAATTGTTTTATTGTTGTTTGGTGTGGGGCTATCATTTCCACTATCCAAATTACGTGGGGTGGGGAAAGTAGGAATTACAATTGCAGTAATTGAAGTATTAGTGATGCTTGGCATAGGTTTTGCATTAGGTGCACTATTTGGATGGAGTTTTTACGACTCTATGTTTTTGGCAGCTGCATTATCAATAAGCTCTACGGCGGTAATTATCAAAGTGCTAGAAGACAGAGGCAGCATGGAAACCACATCTGCATTACTGTTGACCGGAGTACTGGTAATTGAAGATATTATTGCAATAGTGATGATTAGCACAATGCATTCTGGTATTATTACTGGTTCATTTGAATTTTCAGTATTAATGTGGACAATTGCAAAAATTGGTATATTTTTTGCAGCTACATTGACATTGGGAATTTTGATTGTACCAAGATTGTTTAATGTTATTGCAAAGCTGGAACGATTTGAAATTACTATTACATTTGCATTGGGATTGGCCTTCGGATTATCATTTCTGACATATAATCTTGGATTTTCTGCTGCAACAGGTGCATTTTTGGCAGGTGTGATAATTGCAGGCTCTAAGTTCTCTGATGAAATATCTACTCTGATCACCCCAGTCAGAGAAGTCTTTGTTGCAATATTTTTTGTAACAATTGGTGCCCTGATGAATCTATCTGCAATTGGAACATTTTGGATTCCAATTGTAGTAATTACTGCTGTGACAATATTAGGGAAAATAGTTGGGGTCTATACTGGAGTAAGGTTGTTTGGTACTGGTAAACAATATGCACTTGCAATAGGTTTGAGCATGACCTCGCTTGGCGAGTTTTCATTTATTGTATTAAAAACAGGAAAAGATCTTGGTGTAGTAAGTGATATGTTGTTTCCAATAGTTGGCATGGTTGTGGTATTGACCACATTTATTGGTGTAATGTTGGCAAAAAAAGGAATAAAAACAGTTGAAGTATATGAATAAACAAATTTACTTTATTGTATGTCATGAAAAATATGAAAAACAGTAAAAGAGTGAAAATTTACAGTAAAGTTGCATTCAAACTAAATGTAAACTAGATACTGTTTACATTATGGGATATATTTGACCTCTACATAGTGGTTACAAGTACATGTTTACCGATAATTTATGTTACAACGTGGATATACAAATAACATTCACAGCTAAAATAATGCATATTCAAAGTTAGTATGGGTGCTGATGATGAGCGGAAAAGCCGTCTGATGTTTGATGAGGATTATGAGTAATGAAGCATCCATATCTTTCTTTGAATATTTGTTAATTATTCTTCAAGATGAAGTTAGCAGCTCTTTTTTCAGGTGGAAAAGACAGCATCTATTCTATTTTCTTGGCAAAAAAACAAGGTCATGAAATAAAATGTCTCTTGAGTGTTTTCCCCAAGTCTGATGAAAGTCACTTATTACATCATCCTAATTTACAATGGACCCATCTGCAATCTCAATCAATGCAAATACCTCAATTGACAATTAAATCTGAATTCGATGAAACTGACAATGAAATAAACTCATTAGAAAAAATTCTAATTCAAGCTATGGATGAATATCAAATAGAGGGATTAGTGCATGGTGGTATTCAAAGTCAATTTCAAAAAGAAAAATTTAAAAATTTATGTGATAAGTTAAATCTCAAATCAATCACACCATTGTGGAATTGTAACCCGCTAGAGTACATGAATGAATTGATATCTTCCAATTTTGTATTTATCATTACCAGTGTTTCATCAGGCGGATTAGATGATTCATGGCTTGGTAAAATAATTACAAAAAATGATGTTGATAATCTTTATGTGCTCTCTCAAAAATTTGGTTTTAATTTAAATTTTGAAGGTGGAGAAGCAGAAACATTTGTTGTGGATTGTAGTCTTTTTTCACATACAATTAAAATCATTCAAGGGAAAAAAATTTGGGACGGCTATAGAGGAAGGTTTGAAATAGTGGATGCGAGGCTAAATTACAATGCTTGACAGTCTAAAGAATAACCTACGTGATGCCATCAAGAAAATTGTAAAATCTTCTGGCATAGATGAAGAACTTATCAAAGAATTGTCAAAAGATGTTCAGAGGGCATTATTGCAATCTGATGTTAATGTAAGATTGGTTCTTGAAATTACAAAACAATTAGAAACACGATCATTAAATGAAACGCCTCCTCCAGGGTTATCGAGAAAAGATCATATTGTAAAGATTCTGTATGATGAACTTGCAAAGTTATTAGGTAAAGAAACCGATTTTGATTTCAAACCTGGTAAACAAAACAAAATAATTATGCTTGGAATTCAAGGAAGTGGAAAAACAACTGTAACTGCTAAACTTGCCAAATTTGTAACTAAACAAGGTTACAAAGTTGGTGTGATAGGGGCTGACACATACAGACCTGGCGCATTAGTTCAATTACGAACCATGTGTGAAAAATCAAATGTTGAAGTATATGGTGAACCAAACAACAAAGATTCTCCTGATATAGTAAAAAATGGTTTAAACTATTTTAAAGAATTGCCTTTAGATGTAATACTAATTGATACTGCTGGACGGCATAAAGAAGAAAAGGATCTATTGGCAGAAATGGAACAAATTAACAAAGTTACTGATCCTGATCTTGCAATACTTGTTATTGATGGAACCATTGGCCAACAATGCTTCAATCAAGCTGAGGCATTTCATAAAACAATTCCTGTTGGTGGAATTATTATTACAAAATTAGATAGTTCTGCAAAAGGTGGTGGTGCAATTGCAGCTTCTGCTACTACTGGTGCACAAATCATGTATGTTGGAACAGGAGAACGAATTGATGATTTAGAAAAATTTTCCCCAACTAGATTTGTTGGTAGATTGCTTGGAATGGGTGACATTCAAGCAGTTTTAGATCTGGCAAAAAGACTGGAAAATGAAGGTGATGATGTTAGACTAAAACGAATTTCCAGTGGAAAAATGAACATGGATGATTTTTTCTACCAATTAGAAGAAGTGACCAAAGTAGGCTCATTGAAAGGGTTTCTTGATAACATGCCTGGTCTTTCAGGTATGGTAAAGGATGATCAATTAGATCAAATGGAAGGAAGAGTATCAAAATGGAGATTCATTATTCAAAGTATGACAAAGACAGAAAAAGCAGATCCTGATATATTGAATTCATCTCGAATTAAAAGAATTTCAAGGGGTTCTGGTTGGCCAGAACACGAAGTTAAGGAATTACTCAAAAATTATAAAAATTCAAAAAACATGATGAAGGCATCAAAAGGAAGACAAATGCAAGGTGTACTTCGCCGTATGGGATTTGGTTAGAACATATCCGTTTGTTAAAAATTAGAAATTAAAATGACTACTATCAAAGAAATTATTCCTATCGCAAATCAAATTATAAAAGATTATGATTTATGTGATAGCTGTTTAGGTAGGCTTTTTTCTAAACAAATGAATCTTTCATCAAATAAATTACTTGGAAAAAAATTAAAAATGTCTGTAAGGCAATCATTTAAAAAATGTTTTATTTGTAAAAATCTACTCGATAATCTCATGCCATATCTGAAATTAATGCTTGATAGTTCTTCCAAATATGATTTTTCATCTATGGTTGTTGGAGCTTTGGTTAAACCATCCATAATAGACAGAGATGATTATATAAGATCAAAATACAAACTGCGAGGAATTGACAGTGTTAAAACTGATATCACCAAAGAACTTGGAAAACAATTCACTAAAAAAATAAAAAAAACTATTGATTTTCTAAACCCTGATCTTACTTTTACAATTAATTTTAAAGATGAATCGTGTCAACTACGTTCAAAACCTATTTTATTACATGGAAGATACACTAAATCCAAGAGAGGTTTACCTCAAAAACAAAAATCTTGTGTTAATTGTTCCGGAAAAGGTTGCAGAAATTGTAATTTCCATGGTATCTCTGAGTATGATAGTGTTGAAGGTAAAATTTCAGAATTTCTTTTTAATAAATTTGGAGGAACAACTGCAAAATTTACTTGGGTTGGTGGTGAAGATAAATATAGTCTGGTTTTAGGTTCGGGGAGACCATTTTTTGTCAAAATTCAAAATCCCTCCAAAAGAAATACTTCGTTACCAAGAAAAATAATATCTGATTCTATTGTTATACATAATTGTAAAATAATCTCTGATCCTCCAAATACACCAATTAAATTTAATTCCTCAATAGAATTGAAAATTTCTACAGAAAATGAGATTCAATCTACCGCTATGAAAAACCTACAGATTCTTCTAAGTGAACCTATAGTAGTTTATGAAAAATCTGGAAAACGATCCGAAAAGTGTATTTCTGATTTAAAATATAAAAAAACTTCAAAAAATTGTTTTACTTTATTTATTAAAGCAGAGGGTGGATTACCTGTAAAACGATTTGTAGATGGTGACGATGTAATTCCTGGAATCCGTCAAATTATTAATGATAAATGTACGTGTGTATCGTTTGATTTTCTTGAAATTAACCTAAAATGATAACAATTAACTAATGCCTAATTTTTTACATAAATATGCCAATACGAAAAAAAGGTAAACATAAGAGACATGCCGATCAAAGAGCTGACCGACGTAGAAAAAAGACAGCAAAATCAGGAAAGCCCAAGTCTAGATAGAATCAACCTTTTTACATTCAAATTTCTCGAGAGGTTATAATGGATCCATTAATACGAATGAAAGAGGCTCATCTTAAGGGATTAATTCCAGACGATGTCTATGATCTAGTTGTAAAACGTTTTTCTATAACTGTGGATGGCATTAACAGGATTGAAAAAGCCTCTGGAATACGTTATCCTACAGCTTACGTAGAACCATCAATTGTTATTTCATCTCCTAATCCCAATTCCTATGAATTTGGAATCTTATTTGCTCGCACCATCCCAATATTTTTTGATGAAAAATTTCATGTTGTAATTCAGATTTCTGCACCGCTAGTTGCATATGGTCTTAAAGGCACAATTCATGCAATTTTGGCACACGAGTTTTTACATTTTCTTGAATTGATTAGAAAAATTTCTAAAATGGATTTACTTTCCGATGAAATTACTGGAAATCTATTTGAAAGTGTCTATGCTGATGAAGCAAGATTGTTTGAACCCAAGGTTGTATTCAAAGACAGAGTTCTGTTAGATCATATCACAAAACGATTCCCAGCAGGCTTTAGAGATCATAAGTTAGAAGACAAAGTAATGAAATTTTGGTTAGAGAAAAATCTTCCAAAAATAAACATCTCCCTTGATGCTAATACGATCAAATTGTCGGCTGAGTCCTTATCTAAAATAAAACTAGATCCTGCATTTTTACATAGAATAGACCAACTAGAACAAAAAAGTGCTAAAATTAATAAGAAAAAACTTTATTGATTAAATTCTGTTAATCCACATTTTCCACAAGTGTTTCTATCTTTATGCTTGGACATGAAAACACCTTTTCCACATCTAGAACAATTTTTTCTACCTCTTGATAATTTGTCTCCATCAATTTTGAAATATTTATAGACATTTGGGCTAGACCCTTTTTTTCCAGCTGATGCTTTTTTAGCTGCCATTATTCAGATTTCTCCGATTCTGGTTTAGCTGCGGTACTTTCTACTTCAGCTTGTTTAGCTTTTGATTTTTCCAATCTTTCAAATATTACTGGGTTGATGTGTTTTTTTGCAAGCACTTCATCATCATAAACATAGAAAGTTCCTGTAACAAGTGGCTTTCCCACATGTGTTTGTAATCTCATAGGAATTACAACTTTTCCTGATAGTTTGAATTCTTTTGTAATCATATCTACCGCTTCAAGTTTTTTGAGTTTTCCTGCCAATCCTGTAAAATTACAGATCAGCTCTCTTCTTGCTAAGAAGGTATTATTTACGTCGTTTACCGTCTGAATAATAGACATGTACCCAAAATCCTTAAGATATTTCATATAAACCTTGATTGAAATTAGAGAACAAATTTATGAAATTTCAGTTAAATCATCATATGGAACGATACATGATTCATTTAAAAAATAGTGGATATCGCCCAATACATTCATCTGATCTTGTTCATAGAGCAAGAGAAATCTGTTCAGACATGCACGCATCCATAAGAGTTGCTCGAGTGGCCAGTAAATTTCTAGAATTTGATGTCTCGATTAATCCAGATGATTTGGATCTGTTAATTGGAAAATTAAGTCCAATTGGTGAATTAGACAATACAAGACATGTAGTTGAAGAAAAAATTGAAAAAGAAGAGGGAATCAAGGATGGTATTTTTTATTTTAATAATGAAAGATTTTGGGAAAGTCATGAATCTTTGGAGGGTGTTTGGAAACAATGCTATGGTAAAGAAAAAGAACTTGTACAAGGAATTATCCTTCTCGCTGTTGCTTTTGCTCATAGACAAAAAGATGAGAGTAGTATAGGTATTGGTATGTTAGGACGTGCATTAGAAAAATTAGGTGACTCTCCTGCTGTGTATGGTAATATTGATGTTGACAGGATTCGAAATAAAATAAAAGAAATGCAAACCACTAAAAATTTGGCTATATTTGAGATTTAATTAAATCAAGAGCTGTTGTTACTACATCTGCTCCTTGAATGAGGCCTATACTTCCTTTCTTAGCTTGATTCTCAGTCATTCTAGTGGTTCCGTCATTTTTGATAAAATTTCCTGACACTAAAATCGGTACAGGATCATCACTATGGCCTTTGTTGATACACGGAGTTGAATGATCTGCGGAAATAACTATAGCTACCTTATTAGAATCAATATTTGCAAGTAATGTTTTGAAAAATCGCTGATCAATCTCTTCAATATTTTTCATTTTTCCAATTGCATCTCCATCATGACCAAATTCATCTGGACCTTTAAGATGAACATAAATTGCATTTTGGGTTTCCATTGCTTTTGCAGCTACCCTTGCTTTCTCCTCATAATCAGTTAACCCTCCTGCTTCAAATACTTTCATTCTCAACACTTCTGAAATTCCAAGTTCTACTGGCATATCTACAATACATGAGAAGTTCATGGAATGCATTTCATTGATAGGTTTCACATCTGGATATTTGTTTCCTGCATCTCTTAGTAAAATACAACTCAGGCTTTTCTTTTTAGCATCATTTCTTTTTTTATTGATTGGACTTTCTTTCATAATTTTCAGTGATTGCTCTGTAAATTCATTAACTAATTTTGCTGTTTTCTTGGCATTTTCTGTCTCATCAAGAGGAAAACATTTTTCAATCCGTAAAAAATCTCCTACTGCTTTTGCTATTCCCATGCCTTCTACTCTAGCATATGCAGGATCTGTATTGGTGATTTGCGATGAAAGTTTTTCACCGTCCATTCTAATTCTTACTGTGACTCTATGCCCTATTGTAGGTGATACTACTACCGATGTATTTGGGTATGAAAATTTAATTTTATTTTCAATTTCTTTTGCAATTCCATCTGCATCATTTTTTTCTATATACCTCCCTGCTCTTCTATCTATGATTATTCCTTCATCATTCAATGTAGCATAATTGCCTCTTAATGCCAAGTCTCCGTCTTTAAAGTCAATTCCAATTCCTATTGCTTCTATGACACCTCGACCTGCATAATCTACATGGTGAAATCTATATCCTAACATATTAAAAACTGCAATATCTGATTCTGGAGCAATTCCTTTTCCCACTGAAATCACTTCTCCAATCACTCCATTTCGTGCTAATTTGTCAAGAGTTGGTGTATTGGCAGCCTCAAGTGGTGTTTTGCCATCTAAATCCGGATGTGGAAGATCCCCAACTCCATCTAAAAGAACATAGATCATGTGAATATCAGAATTATTGATACTGCCCATATTTCCCAGCTTTTTACTGCTCTCCTTTAAAGCTTGCATCAAAATATGCGATCAAAATAAAATTATTATTTACAACTCAGAAAAGCATCTGATTATTTTTACTAAAGAATATTTGTATTTTTAATGATTGTTGTATTTTATTAAAATAAAATTTTATTTCAGTTCTACTTTTTTCTTTTTTAGTGTATTGGAAAACGTTTTAACATACTTAAACTTCAGGTATGAATTATGGGAGACATGCGCAAAGACTATGTTTCTGAGCGTTTTATGATTGTCTCTAAAAAAGATGACAAAGTCATTGATCCAAAAAAATCTCCATTTGCTCCTGGAAACGAATCCATGACAAATCCATCTGTTCTTTCACTAGTTGCAAAAGATGGCATGTTGCAACGTCTTCAAGATAGTGAAGATGAATATGTTGAAGGTTGGTCGATTAGAGTTTTTGAAAGTAAGAATCCTATAGTTTCAATTGATACTGAAAACTCATATAGTGATAGACCACATTATAGTGAGCCAGCTTATGGTTACCATTACATTGTAGTTGCTTCCCCTAAAGAAAAAGATACTCTAGCTACCATTGATGCTGAGCAATGGTCAAACATACTTGTAGTTGTTCAAGATAGATTACGATGGCTCTATACTCAAAAGGGTGTGACCTATGTTTCAATTTATGCTGATCAGGGGGAATCTGCTGGTAGCCAAAACCCGCATCCTCATTTGAATGTCTTGACATTTTCAACAATTCCGCCAATTATTGAAGAAGAGGCAGAAGCATCTTACAAAATTCTTAATGAAAAAGGAGTGTGCCCAATGTGTCAAACTGTTAATGAAGAAATGGGTGGTCCAAGACAAGTTCTTCAAACTGAAGGGTTCATTGCATTTTGTCCTTGGGCCCCATCATATCCATACGAGTTTTGTATCTCTCCAAAAAAACACACAACTAGTTTTTCTAAAATTACTCAGAAAGAAATCAATGACTTATCTCTTATCTTACGAGCTACACTTGGTGGATTGTCAAAAGCTGTAAAAGACGTTTCATACAATATGGTATTTCATTTATCTCCAGAAAAGAAAAATAGTAGACAAATTCATTGGCATATTGAAATTTATCCAATAACTAAACCTTGGTCCGGTCTTGAGCGTGGTTATGGTATTTTTCTTAATGATTTGTCTCCAGAACAGGCAGCAGAAAAACTTGGTGCATCTTGCAGAAAAGAATTGGCCAATCTGGTTGGCATTGTTTGAATAGTTTAATTATCAACTAGATTTTGTTAGTATAATGTCACTAGAAAAATGGGCTGCACTTGCAAGTATTGGATTGTTTGCAATGTTTGTTGGAGAAATGATTTCAATTTATCATTTTATGATTGATATTCCTGCTAATCTTGAATTTGCTGTAGCATTTGAACCAAGTCCAAAAATTCTTCAATTCATTTCTATTGGTGTGGCTCCTGCATCTATTTTAGCTGGACTTTCATTTATTTTGTCAAGACGCTATGGTTCTAAACAAATTGGTGCTATGATACTTGGTAGTGGAATAATTTTGTTAATTGGAATGGCATACTGTTACACTCTTTTAGATAAACTCGTTGATTCCTATGTGATAGATTCTGTAGTTATCACTCCCCCACTGTTCATGGGGATTTCTATTCCTGTGATGATAGTTGGAATTATTCTAATAAAAACAAACAAGAAACGCCCCAAAAAAGAGTATTTTTAGATGTGATTAAATCTTAATGCATTTGCATTATGTTTGAAGTCTAATTTTTCATAAAATGGCTTTACCTCATCTGTACAATCTAAAATAGTCTTGTAACATCCTTGGTCTTTTGCATATCTTAAGAGATACATGATGATTTTTTCTCCTATTCCTTTTCTCTGATACTCTTTGTCTACTACAACATCTTCTATATGGCCAACCTTGCCTCCATTATGAATAAACTTAGTTTCTATTAGAAGTGTGGTTGAACCCACTATCTTCCCTTCTATCACTGCCACTGCAACAATGTGATCTGGGTTTGAGTTTATTTTATCAAATATTTTTTCTGCCGTTTTCTTATCTATGTTACTTGCTTGACGAAGTGAATCTAATGTCTGTAAAAATCCATTCCACAGATCTTCTTTTTGTAGTTTTCTAATTGTTATGTTGCTCATTTTTTCTTATCATATGTTTCCTAGTTTTTGAAGATACTCTTGATTTGCCTTTTTATATGATGCTTTGTTCCCAATATCGAGGAATCCTTTTTTGGAGACAATACTGCTAACTAGTTTCTTTTTAGCTATTGCCTTTTTAATTACGTCATCCATTCCATATGGTGTATTTTTTGGAATCAGATTCATTATTCCTGGTTCCATTACATAGCAACCCATATTGATATTTGCCTTGATTTCTGGTTTTTCATTCCAAGCAATTACCTTATCTGTTTTGGTGGTTTCTATGACTCCATATGGTAAATTTGTTTTGTATTCATACAAACTCATTGTAACAAATGATCTTTTCTTCTTATGTTGATTTATCATACTTCGTAAATTGAAATCAAATATGGAATCCCCATACATACACACAAAAGTATCATCGATGAATTTCTCTGCTGTTTTAAGTTGACCAGCTGTAGCTAATGGTCTGTTGGAAACTGCGTACTCAATACTTACTCCAAATCTCTTACCGTCTTCAAAATAATCTTCAATTGTTTTCCTTAGATAACTGACACATAGTACAACTGATTTTATGCCGTTTTTTCTTGTCCAATCAACCAAGTGTTCCAAAATTGGTTTCTCTCCTAATGGTAACATTGGCTTTGGAAGAAATGTTGTATATGGCTGCAATCTTGTGCCTAATCCACCTGCAAGAATTACTGCTTTCATAAGTTTCTATCTGAGATATGACTATTTATGTTCAAGTATGGATTTCTATTACACTTTAAAATTAACTAAACAATTTTGAAATTTTTTCAATAATTAATGTAGGTGTTTTAGCAAAAATTATTATCATTGGTTCTTTTCCAAAATCTCCTTTATGATAAATAGCATCTGGTGGTTCTTCTGAATTTTTTATTGCGTATTTTACTCCCCATCCAATCGAAGATCCCTCTTTAGTTTTAACATTTTTGGGTTCTACATTTCTATCGTAACTAGAAATAAACAATCCTGTTTTTCTTAATTTTGAAATAGTTTCTTTATTGTATTTTAGATTAATTGCTGAACGTATATCTGGAAATTTTTTGTTCATTGTAATTAACGCCATTGCAACATGTTTTGATCCCCCATATGACAAATCTCCTGCAATTGTTACTGTATTTCCAGTTTTTACTATTCTGCCTGAAACTCCTAGAATGTCTTTAATTGACTTTGGATTTTTTTTTGAAAAAACAAAATTTGTTTGACATTCAGGAATACTTTTGTAAATATTTTTGATTTCTACAAACTTGTTAATTGCATGGATCAGTTCTACGTGAATTGTATCTTTGTTTTTTATTTGTGTGATGTCTATTCCATATCCTATATTCTTGGCATTTTTAATTGAATTATATGTAAATTGTTTTGAAAATTTTACTGCTTCTTTTAGTGAGGTTCCATTTACCAGCGAAAATAGTAATGATGATGAGTAATTACATCCACTTCCATGATTGGTTTTTGGAATTTTTTTACCTGATACTGTGTACTGACTTTTTTCTTCTAATATGAAATCTGAAATCTGTCCCTTTTTTGTTTCTAATCCTGTAATTACAATATTTTTTGCACCCATATCTTGAATTTTTTGAGCAGCTTTTTGAAGTGATCTTTTTGAGTCAATTTTGGTTTCTGATAAATATTCTGCTTCAAATTTATTTGGTGTAATTACGGTGGCCAACGGAATTAGAAATTTTTTAAAATCCTTGATGGCCATTTTTTCAATAAGTAAACCCCCTGTAGTGGATTTTATTATTGGATCTAATATGATTGGAATTTTTTTATTTTTTAATTCTCTGTAAATTGTTTTTATTATTTCTGAATTGTATACCATTCCAATTTTAATTCCATCAATTTTAAAATCTGAAATTACTGAGTCCAATTGATTTTTCAATATTTTTTGTGATACTGGTTCAATCATCCCAAAACTAGAAGTATTTTGACCTGTTATTGCAGTGATCACTGTTAACCCGTGTGCATTTAGTGAATCAAATGTTTTGATATCGCTTTGTATACCTGCCCCTGATGATGGATCAGAACCTCCTATAGAAAGTAAGTTCATATTGTATTTTCAAAACTAGTTGTCCTAATCTATTTTTCCTTTTCATTATAATTTTTGTTTTTTATGTTATCATATCTATCTAAAACTATGTTTTTTTGATTTGATCTATTTTATAATCATAATAGAGCATTTATAGATCTGAAATCATTTTTATTTATCAATTGAATAAAAAGAAAATTCCTCTAGTAAATGATACTCCTGATGAACTATTGTGTACTGCATGTTTGTTACCTATGCAATATCAAAAGAAAATCAATAACGCCTTTCTTTGGCAATGTTTCAAGTGTGGTAAAAAATATTTTGTCTCTGATTCTTCTATTAATTACAGCATTACGGAAACTTGGAGCTCATCTAAATAGAAAATACGGATCACATTAAACCAAAAGAAAAGAAAATCCGATCTCAGAAATACATATCTTTAGTTTTAGATGAGGATAGAATTAATTCAAAGATAGATGAAATCAAACAAATTCTTCTTAATTTTGAGCGTATACTCACCATGTTTCTGTATTTCCCATGATTGTTTAAATCAGGCAAAAACATAGATTATTTCATGGGTACTCAAATGAGTGCAGCACGAAGAGGTGTTGCTACTGAGGAAATGAAAAGAGTAGCAAAAGATGAAGATGTCACATTAGAATGGTTAATCCCTAAAATTGCAAGTGGTTCGATTATTATTCCTAGTAATAATGTTAGGCCTCAAAAAATTCACAATGTGGGAATTGGTAAAGGTCTTAAAACAAAAGTGAATGTTAACATCGGTACTTCTACACTTAATGTAAACTTGGACGAAGAGATTGAAAAAGCAAAGGTAGCAGTAAAATATCATGCAGACACAATGATGGATTTAAGCGATGGTGGCGATGTTAGAAAAATACGACAAGCTTTGTTAGAAGTTGCCCCAATAACATTTGGAACTGTACCTATCTATGAAGCATATAATTATGGTGTGGAAGTTCATAAAAATCCTTTAAACTTAACTGAGGATGATTTTTTAAATGCATTTGAAAACAATGCAAAAGACGGTGTTGATTATACCACGATTCATTGTGGAATTACAAAAGACATTGCAAAAAGAATCCTGAAAGTCAAAAGATATGGTGGTGTTGTAAGTAAAGGTGGAACAATTACAGCTGCATGGATGTTAAAACATGATAAAGAAAATCCATATCTAACACACTATGATTATCTTATTGAGATTGCCAAAAAATATGATGTCACATTTAGTTTAGGTGATGCATTACGACCTGGCTCTATCCTTGATTCTCATGATGAACTTCAGATTCAAGAAATGATCAATGTGGCACAATTAACCAAACGTGCTCATGAGCAAGATATCCAAGTAATGGTGGAAGGTCCAGGCCATGTTCCATTAAACGAAGTAGCTGCTAATGTTAGATTGGCTAAATCATTAATTGGTGATGTGCCTTACTACGTTTTGGGTCCTTTGGTAACCGATGTTGCATCTGGACATGATCATATAGCAAGTGCCATTGGTGCGGCTGTGTCTGCAAGTGAAGGTGTAGATTTATTGTGTTATCTGACTCCTTCTGAACATCTTGCATTACCCAATGCTGAGGAAGTTAAGGCTGGTCTGATTGCATATAGAATTGCTGCACATGCAGCTGATTTAGTGAAAATTCGTGACAAGGCAATAAAATGGGATATGGAAATGACTGAAGCTCGACGTACATTAGATTGGGAAAAACAAATTGCTTTATCTATTGATCCTGAAGAAGCAGCTAGAATTCATAGTAGAACTGGTCAACGTCCTGGAAATAATGTTCCATGTACAATGTGTGGCGGTGCATGTGTCTATGTGATGTTGCCACAACAACGAAAATATGAAAAAGAAGAAAAATTACAACAAATTTTGTAATACTTTTTCAAGACTAGGAACCGTGTTATAGTTTTTTAATTCATCTATCGTAATCCATGTGTATTCTGAATTTTCCCAATTCAATTTGATATCTGGGTTTTTTGCTTCAAACAAAAATGGAAATATCTCCCACTCGTGATTTTCATACTGTGGCGAATTTATTCTTAATTTCTCTGCATTTTTTACCAATCTAATTTTGTCTTCAGAAATGCCTGTCTCCTCATAAATTTCGATTTTTGCTCTTGTTAATGGGGTTTCATTTTTTTCTATAATTCCACTAATTCCTGCCCAAAGACCTTTCATGGTTTTTACTTTGTTGCTTCTTCTAAGAATTAATAATTTCTGTTCATCCTGAATAAAAGATGTCACAATCTTGGTTGAGCGCATTTCTCTTATTTTTCAATTGCGTTTACCATTTTTGTCAATTTTTTATATGATTCTTCTAAATTTGTATTTACAGAGAGTTTTTCTTGGCAAGTTTTGATGTAATTTATCACTTCTTCTGTTTTTGATTCTTGTACTGCCGTAAGTAATCTTCCGATGTCTTTCCAAAGTTCTTCTGCAACTCTTCTAATTTCTGGATTTGCAATAATTGTTTCAATTAATTCTGGTGATTCTGTCATGATACTTTCAGCTAGTATTTTTTGAACTCTAAAAGTTGTTCCAGACATTTTTTCTGTTAATGACATTTTTTCATCTTTTGAAATTATGTTTGCAAAAACAAGATTCATCAAATGTGTTAACCCCAAGATCACTGCAATTTTTTTATCATGTTCAATCGCATCAATTGTTACAAAATTTGCTCCATCAAAAAGCTCTTTTGCAATTGCTAGCTCTTTTTTTGCATCTTTTACTGGAACTGAAATTATGTTTTGTCCCTTGATTGATTTTGCTCCAGGTCCAAACATAGGGTGAATGCATATTGGATTAATCTTTGTTGGCATTTTTGATAATGATGCTACTACTTTGGATTTTTCTGATGATATTTCTATTAGATATGTTCCCCTCTTCATTTCTTTTGCAATCAATCTGATTATCTCTGGAGTCCTTCTTGTAGGTGTGCACAATACAACATAATCCGCTTTTAAAATTCCTCCTACTAATGAATCCGCATGAATGATTCCTTTTCCTTGAGTTTTATTTTCAGTATCATAACCTGTTACCTCAAAATCATTTGCTAAAAAATATTTTGCAAACCATTGTCCCATTTGACCTCCTATCCCAATTATTGTGATTTTCTTTTTCATTGCTTATCTCTCATCATATTACCAAGTATGTTCATTCCCTCCATTAGTGTTTTTTCGTCTTGACATGCAGATATTCTAATGAAATTCTTGTACTCTCCAAAACCTTCTCCTGGTGCCACTGCTAATCCTTTCTCTAAAAGATTGTTTGCAAATTGTACTCCATTAAATTCCTCTTGATTAACACGAGCAAAAAGATACATTGCACCATCAGGTGCCACAAAATTCAAATTCATCTCTTTTGCCTTTTCAGTCAGTACTTTTAGTCTGGTTTGTACTGTATTAGTATTGTTTGATATGTCTGCTTCTAATGCTTTCATGGCAATATATTGAATAGGCTCAGAAACATTTGTGAGGCAAAGTGCTTCTAATTTTGATAATATGTCGATAATTTTGGGACTTGCAATAGCATATCCAATTCTAAACCCTGTCATTGCATGAGATTTTGAAAATGACTGTGTGATAATACTTTTATCATAATTATAGCAAAGTATGCTTTTCCATTTCTTAAATGCATATTGAGAATAAATCTCATCGCTAAGAATGTACAGATTATTTTTTATTGCTACATTTACAATTTCATCTTGTAATTTTTCCGGCAGAATTTTTCCGGTTGGGTTATTTGGATAGTTCAATACGATCATTTTTGTATTTGTGTTGATCACTTTTTCAATTTGTTCAATTGTAGGTTCCCATCTTTCTTCTAATGTGGTAGCAATAGTTCTGACTTTAATTCCTGCACTTAAAGCGCAATCCTTGTATGCAGGCCATGCTGGCTCTATGACGATTAACTCATCACCAGGATTTAACAATGTGGTGATTGCAGTAAAAATTGAAAATCGTGCACCCGGACTAACTATTATGTTATCTTGTGAAACATTTGCGCTAAACTTTTTAGATGAATATTTTGCAAGTGCATCTCTAAATGACGTCAAGCCCTTTGCTTGACCATATTTTAAAAATCCTTTGTCAAAAACTTCTTCAAGTGCTTTTCTTACAATTTGTGGTGGTAAAAAATCAGGCTCTCCAACTTCCATGTGGATAATTTTCTTGCCTTCTTGTTCCATTGTTTTTGCTTTAAGAAAAATTGATAGATGTGTTTGTTTGTTGTCTGATTGTACTTTAATCGATTCATTAAGTAAAAAATTTAAAAATTTTGTTGCAATTGATTCATTAAAATTTAACTCATTACACAATGTAATCACTTTTGTACGTAGATTATCTTCTCGAGTTTCATCTGTGACTCCTTTTCCTATGTTTTTTTTGATTTCTCCAATTTCTTTAGAAATATCAGTTCTAGTTTTAAGCATCTTAATCATTTCAATAGTGATCTCATCCATTCTATTACGAAGTTGGTTGATGTCTGACATGTCTCTATAATACAGGCTTAATTGCTCCAGATAAAAGAGCATGATCTGCCAAAGTTAGAGATACCAATGAATCTACTACTGGCGGTGCTCTTGGAACTACACATGGATCGTGTCTTCCTTTTACCTGCAACATTGTAATTTTTTTGGTTTTAATGTCCACTGTACTTTGTTTTTGTGCTATGGATGATGCAGGTTTGAATGCAATTCTTATTGTTATTGGCATGCCGTTTGATAGTCCACCTAAAATTCCTCCCGCATTGTTAGTTTTTGTAACTATCTTTCCTTTTTTTATGGTGTAGAGATCATTATTTTCTGAACCGTACAGTTTAGATCCTTCAAATCCAGAACCGAACTCTATTCCTTTTACAGATGGAATTGAAAATATTGCTTTACTCAAATCAGATTCTAATGATCCAAAAATTGGCTCACCTATGCCAACTGGTACGTTTGTAGTGATTGACTCTATTATTCCTCCTAACGAATCTCCTTTTTTTCTTGCATCTAGTATTGAACTCTTCATTTTTTTTGCTGTATTTTTTTCAGGACATCTTACTTCGTTTTTATAAATTGAATTAATCATTTTTTCATCGAATTTGTTTTCCATTTTTATTTTTCCAATTTGTGTTGTAAATGAATTTGTTTCAACACCCAATGCAACTTTTAATAATTTTCTTGCAATTGCACCGCCCATCACATGAGTAGCAGTTAATCTTCCGGAGAATCTTCCCCCTCCTCTATAATCATTAAAATGATTGTATTTTACCATGGCAGGATAATCTGAATGTCCTGGTCTAAGTTTTGTTTTCAAATTTTCATAATCTGTTGATTTCTGATCACTATTCCAAACTATCATTGTAATTGGTGCTCCAGTAGTATATCCTCTAAACACTCCTGAAATAATTTCTACAATATCCCCCTCTTTACGTTGTGTCGAAACCAATGATTGACCTGGTTTTCTAAGGTCTAGCATTTTTTGAATTTCTCTTTCATCGATTTCTAATCCTGCTGGGCAACCATCTAAAACAGCCCCTATAGATTTACCATGACTTTCACCAAAACTAGTTAACACAAGACGCTGACCAATTGAACTTCCCGGCAACATATTGTGAGAGTAAACTGATGCTTATAATTCCTCATTGTGTAAAATATTGAAAAATTTCCTAAATTGTGCTATGATTTGGCACTTTTTATCTTTGGTTAATATTTATACTTTTTATTAAAATTACTTGTAATAATTATAAATAATTCTTAAATATAATGATAACGTATACATTATATGCAAAAACGTGCAAATTCTAACAAATGATTTGCGCGGCCCTGCGAAAAATACATGTTATCTACGCAAAAGGCGTTGCGGGTGAGGAGAATGCTTTTCACCCTATACAGGGTCGCGCCTCTTACCTCTTTTAATTAATTTTTTATTGGACTAGAATTTTTGCACCCAGTTTATTCATCTCACTGATAAAATCTGGATATGATACTGCCACTGATTCATGGTCTGTCACAATACAATTTCCTATGTACATTCCTGCTATGCAAAATGCCATAAATAATCTATGATCATTTTCAGAATTCAATGTTGCTCCTCTTGATTCCTTTGGTGACTCTAAAATTAATCCGTCTTCTCTTTCTTGCACTCTTATTCCAATTTTGACTAGTTCTCTAGCTAAAATTGAAATTCTATCTGTCTCTTTTAATCTTGCATGTTTTACATTTACTATTTCAATAGGATTAGTTGTTTTCAATGCTAAAATTGCCAGTGGTGGAAGCAGGTCTGGCGAATTGCTTAAATCAAATCGTCCCCCATCAAGTTTTTCTGGTGATTGAATTGTCATATGATCATCTTTTATTGAAACTTTTACTCCCAGCTGTTCTAAGATGTCGATGAATGCTTCATCACCCTGAAGCAAGTTTCCCATTTTGCCATGAATTATAACATTTTCTCCATTTAATACTGATGCTGAAAGAAGTAATGCTAGACTTGAAAAATCTATTGGAACTGTAAACGTGGATGGTTTGTATACTTGAGGTACAATATTATATTTCTTGTATGGAATTAATGTTTGTACTGTAACTCCAAAATTTCTCATTGTTGCAATAGTTGCATCAAGATATGGTTTTGAAACTAAATTTCCTTCTATGATTAAATTGATTCCTCTTTCTGTTAATGGTGAACAAATTAGTAATGCCGAAATAAACTGACTCGAAAAGTTTCCTGGAATAGAAACGTCTCCCCCCAAAATTCTTCCAGTTATTTTGATAGGAGGCATCCCATTTGTTGAACTGCATTTAGCTCCTATACTTTCAAGTGCATCTAATAATGGCTGCATTGGTCTTTTCTGAAGGCTCACATCTCCTGTTAGTGTGATTTCTTTTGTGAATAGACTTGCAATCCCTGATGCAATTCTGATTGTGGTGCCAGAGTTTTTTGCATCAATTTCAGGCACAATTTTGTCTGTTTTTATGGGTTTTTTGACAATAATTGACGTGTTTGATTCTTCAATTTCTGCACCAAAATTTCTACATGCTTCAATTGTTGCAATCGTATCTGCAGAAAACAATACATTATTTATTTTACTATCCTTCCCTGCAAGTGATGCAAGAAAAATTGCTCTGTGAGAATAACTCTTATTTGCTGGACATATGATGTGTCCTGATATTTTTGATTTTTCTACTTTACAATTCATAAACTTCTGCCTTTTTATTATTGACTTTGGACACTATTACATTTCCTTCTAATGTTGAAAACACTTTTTTGATATTTGATTCGTTTTCTTTTTTTGTTACTGCTGCAATTGAAGGTCCATTTCCTGAAACAGATGCCCCATATGCACCTTTTTCCAGTAAATTTATGATTATTTTTGGATCAGAATTCAATGTTGCAGCTGTTGCTAGTCCATTCATATTCATCGCATTCCAATAGTCTCCTTTTTTAGCTAATTCCCATGCGTTTTCAAATACTGTGGAGAGAATTTTTAGATTTTTTAAATTCCCACGTTTTCTATTTTTTGGAATAAATATAACTGCAATTAAATTTACAGGTGCTTTCTCTGATTTAATGCGATTTTTCTTAAAATTATCTGTTACATTGAATCCTCCATAATAACATGAACATGCATCATCATATGCACCTGTTATGCTCACCTTGGATTCTATTGATGCCTCAACTCCTGCAAGTAAAATTTGTTTATCTGTTAATTTTGGTCTAAAAATTTTGGAACATGCAAGAGCAACAGCCGATGAAATTGCACTAGAACTTTTCAGTCCGTATCCTGTTGGTATTTCTGAATTCAGGGTAACTTCAATTTTGTTTTCTTCTAGTTCTTTTTTTGAAAGAATTTTTTCTATTGTCTTGTTGATTAACCTTGAACTTAGATTCTTGTTTTCTGATTGAATGCTAATTCCTTTTCCTGAACTTGTTTCAACTATTGCATCTACCTTTAATTCAATGCCTAATGTTGCACCTTTTTGGGTTGCAATTGCATTTACTAGCGATATTGCTCCGTGTACTGTAGCCTTTGCTTTTGCCATTACACTCCTCCTAGTAATGCTTTTTTCATGGCATTATAAGGTGCTTCCATCCCATGCCATATCTCAAATGCTCTGGTTGCTTGACCAAGTAACATTTCATAACCATAAATTACAATTGCACCTTTTTCTTTTGCTTTTTTTAGAAAATCTGTATTTATTGGCATGTATACAATATCATATACAATTGTTTTTGAGTTGATACCATCCAATGAAATTGGGCTAGGTTCATTTTTTAATCCAATTGATGTTGCATTTACAACTATATCGTAATTTTTTGCAGCATCAGCAACTTCTTCTAACTTTACTGTATTTGCATTTAATCCAATTTTATTTGAAAATTTTGCTATGTTGTTTGCATTTTCCAAAGTCCTATTTGCAATAGTGATGCTTTGTGCATGTTCTTTTGCAAATCCTGCCACAATAGCTCTTGCAGCACCGCCAGCTCCTAATAGCAAAACTTTCAAATTTCTCATACTCAAATTTCTTTTTTTAAATGGATCTAAAAATCCATCCATATCTGTATTGTATCCTTTTAAAACCCCGTTATCATTTGTAACAGTATTGACAGCTCCTATAATGCTGCAGGATTCGTCTAATTTATCCAAGTATTTCATCATTTCAATTTTATGTGGAATTGTGACATTAAATCCATCTATTTTGATTTTCTTAAGTGATTCTACCCCTTCTTCTAATTCTCCTTTTGGTATTCTATATGCAATATATGAGCAATCCAAATTTAATTCTCTAAAAGCTGCACTGTGAATGTTAGGAGATAATGAATGATCAATTGGATCTCCTATCACCGCAAATGTTTTTGACATCTTGTTTTTTAAATTATTATGATTGATTTAAACTCTCAACTAGAGTATTGCATATATCTGTCAAAATATATTTTATAAAAGTCATGTATTGGAACCCGTATTTTGTAATTTGATATTTAACCTATCTTTATGCCGATGATTTTCTTTACTTCATCCACGCTAAATTGCCCTGGCGCTACTGGTTTTCCTAATGATACGTATGTGTATGGACTACCCAAATACAGGCACAAAATTCTTGATACTTTACCATTATCTCCCATTGCAAATGCAATCAAATTATTTTTTTTATTTTTACTGTATAGCTGAAGCGTTCTCGTTGAATCATTTGCTGATTTGGCTGTAGTGACAATTTTCACATTATGGGAAAATTTGGTCATCTGATTCATCATATTTTTTAATTCAGAAAATTTTGGAGTTTTTTTAGAATCGTGCCATGAAATGAGTAGTTTTGTTTTTGTTGATTTTAGATACTTTGCTAATTCTTTATTTTTTTTAATTGTGTTGAATTCAACATCTAATAAAAATGGGTTATATTCTGCTATTAATTTTAAAATTGCTATTCTTTCTTTTTCATTTCCTTCGAATTTTCCCCCTTCTAATTTTGGTCTTAATGTACACACTACTTTTTTTAAATCCTTCTTGATGCTCTCTAATGTCTTAGGTATCTCACCTGCTTTCAAAAAATCAAATCTTATCTCTGCATAGTCTGATTTTTTTAATGCATATTTTAGATTCTGTTTAATTTTTTGTGATGACTTTTCTGCAATTGACACACATGTTTTGTATTTCATTTTACTTTTCTAAAATATATTCATCTGATACTTCCATTCCAAAATGTCTGCCTGTGGCAGATTTTGCATGTACCATTACCATGTCTCCTTTTTTTAGGTGTGTTACTGATACTAATTGTCCATTTGGTTTTACAAAACGAATTGTCTCTGCATCTTGTGCAATTATTCCTCCTATTTCTTCACCAATAGATGCTTTGATCATTAACATTGGGCGTCGTTCTATTTTTGATCTTCCTACTATTGCTCTTCTTGCATTACCTTTTGAATTTATTATCAACACTTCTGATCCGGCTTCTACTTCTGAAAGATAACTGGTTGTGCCATCTGGAGAAAGCGTATAGCAATGCACTGCCCCTGCATTGACTCTAAATGGTCTTGGTGATGTAAATGAGGATCCTACTGATTCATTGTGCACTAAAAACAAAAAGTTTGATCTACTTCCAATCAGCATTCCTTCTCCTTTATGAAGCATAGATGCTGTATCCACACAAACTCTTTCACCATCTCCAACTTCTTTAACTTCGATAATTTTTGCTGGCTTTAAATCAAAACTCTTTGTTCCCAAGTATACCATGGCTTCTCTGACCTCGTTAATTGAGGTTGCATTGAAAATTACTCCGTCAACTCCTACTTCTAGAATTGAGAACATTTTTCTGACTTCTTCAGGTGTCTTTGCTACGGCAAAAATTTTGGTATTGATCTTGTGAAGTTTTGCAATTATATTTTCAAGTGGGATGATCTTCCAATCTTTTACTTCAACTATTACAAAATCTAATCCTTTTTTTGCTACGACTAAAATATCTTCTATGTCTGTATTGGATAACACTTCAAACTTTCTGCCTATCTTTTTCCCCTTTGGTTTTGCAGATCCTTCTTTTTCAATTACTACGTATTTTGCAGCAGATGAGGGATATACTGTTTCTAATTTTGTTTTTGTTAAACCTAATCTCTTTGGATCAAGATACACCATTCTGATTCCTTCTTCTTGTAACTGAGGAAGAAATTTTGTTAACTGTGCTTGAGACACTTTGGGTGAAATTATTAATTCTCTGGTCTTACTCAATTTTTTTCATTGCTTCCTTTGCGGATTCCTTTTTGAAAATTATCGATGCTAGTGCTTCTACCATTTTTTCTGGTCTTTTATGTGCAAAAATGTTTCTGCCATATGTTACTCCTTTTGCTCCTGCTGTCATAGCATCTTCCGTCATTTGAAGAATATCTAAATCTGTTTTCGCTTTTGGTCCGCCCGCAATAACTATTGGTACTGGAGTACTTTTTACAATTTTTGCAAATGAATCGATATCTCCAGTGTATACTGTTTTTACTATGTCTGCTCCGCACTCTGCACCTATTCTTGCAACATGTCCTACAATTTCAGGATCATGTGGATCCTTGACATTTTCCCCTCGTGGATACATCATTGCCAAAAGCGGCATATCCCACATGTGACATTCATTTGCTGTCATCCCAAGTTGTTCTAGCATTTCTGGTTCTTCTTTTCCTCCTATGTTGATATGGAGTGAAACCCCATCTGCTCCCATTCTAACTGCTTCTTTTACTGTACCTGTTAACATCTTGCGATTAGGAGACATCGATAATGAGGTGCTACTTGAAAAATGAACTAAAATCCCAATCTTGGTCGGTTTTGGTAATGTTTTGAGAATTCCTTTGTTAATTATTACACTTGTAAGTCCATGTGCTTCACATTTGTAAATTATAGAAGCAGGATCTGTAAGACCTTCAATAGGTCCATTAGAAATGCCATGATCCATTGGAATACATAACATCTTTCCTTTTCTGAGAATTCGATTGAGTCGAATCTGATGACCAGATACCATGGCTGAATCTGTTTTTAGTGCCCTACTTAAAAATAACGTGAATCTTTGAACTTGAGATATCTGATTTGTGCATGAACTGGTCTTTATGTTGAATTCTTTTTTGCTAGTTTTCTCTATCAAGGAATAAATAGAAATCATAGATGTTGTTGAACAAGTTAATTGAGCCAAACCACCGAACAAATTAATCAAAGTACTATTGGAGACATTCTTGAAAACTCACTACGTGGGAATAGACCTAGTCCTGCGGATTGTCTTCGATTATTAGACTCTGACGATGTTCATCTTATGGGTCTCGTTTCTGGTTATCTTACAAGAAAACAATTTGGGAAAAAAGCTTCTTTTGTAAATAACATAATTCTGAATTACACCAATGTCTGTATTACCGATTGTAAATTCTGTGCATTTTATAGATCCCCTGGTGCTACAGATTCATACACATTAACTCTTGATCAGATTGAATCAAGAGTAAAGACTGCATGGGAGATGTTTAAGATAAGACAAGTTCTGATTCAAGGCGGACATAACCCAAATCTGAAAATTGAATATTATGAAAACGCCTTTAAAATGATTAGGCAAAAATTTCCAAACATTGGTGTACATGGACTTTCTACATCTGAAATTGACATGATTGCTAGAATAGAAAAATCATCCACAAAAGAAGTCTTATCAAGATTAAAAGATGCTGGACTTCAATCGGTTCCTGGTGCAGGTGCTGAAATTCTTGTTGATTCTGTAAAAGATGTGATCAGCCCCAAAAAAATATCAAGCGCAGATTGGATTAGAATTATGGAAGAAGCTCATACACTTGGACTTCCCGCATCTGCAACTATGATGTATGGACATGTAGAAAACAATAATGATATAGCAGATCACTTTTTTAAAATTGTAAAATTACAAGAAAAGACTAGAGGATTCATGGCCTTTATTCCTTGGAATTTTGAGCCAAATAATACTTTGATGCAAAAAGAAAACTTGGTGCAATACGGCACCGGAGGAATTCAACTTCTAAAAATGATAGCAATATCTAGAATGGTTTTTGATGGGCTAATACCACACATTCAATCTTCATGGCTTACAAATGGCGTTGGAATGGCACAACTTGCTCTTCAATATGGGGCTGATGACTTTGGAGGAACGTTGATTGGTGAAGAAGTTGTATCCTGTACAGGTGCTCGCTCCACCGAGCTTACTGGTAAATTAATTATAGATGCAATTCATCAAATTGGATATCAGGCAGAAGAGCGAGATAATTTTTACAATCCTGTCGCTTTGTTATAGTCCATAACTGGACCATTTTAAATCTACTAAATTCTTTGTATCTTTATCCACTTTGACTTGCTGTTGAATTTCTCTTTCATACCCTTCTTCTTTTGTTTTTTGAGTGGCATCAATTCCTAATTTTGAACCCAAGTTTACAAGTGGCGATGCTGGATCAAGTGTATCTGTGGGGGTGTTGTTGATTATGATGGTATCGCGTGCAGCATCTGTCCTTGTTGTTATTGCCCATATTACATCATTGATGTCATGAACGTTAATGTCTTCATCTACTACGACAAACATCTTTGTTAGAGCAAGCTGTCCCATTCCCCATAACCCCATCATTACTTTTTTTGCTTGACCTGGATATCTTTTCTTGATAGATATTATTGCCAAACCCTGAAACCATCCTGCAGCTGGCATGCTAAAGTCTACCACTTCTGGATGAAACATTCGTATCAACGGTAAAAATGACTGTTCGATGACTTTGCCAATATATGCATCTTCTAGAACTGGTTTACCTACTACGGTTGTAACATAAATTGGATTTTTTCTTCTCATGATTCCTGTTAATGTGAAAGTTGGGTATGGTTCAACTGGAGTGTAATATCCTGTATGATCCCCAAATGGTCCCTCGTCTCTAATATCGTATGGATCAACATATCCTTCTAAAACAATTTCCGCATTTGCAGGTACTTCCAAATCAATAGTTTTACATTTGACAGTCTTGATTCCTTTTTTTCTTGTAATTCCTGCAAACAAATACTTGTCAAGTCCTTCTGGAACTGGTGCTATTGATGAGAAAACAGTTGCAGGTTCACATCCTATGATTATTGCGGCTTGTATTTTTTCTCCACGTTCTTTTGAAATGTCTCCATGATGTGCACCACGTTTGTGTTTCTGCCAATGCATTAGTGCATGTGTGCTATCTAGAATTTGCATCCTGTATACTCCTAGATTTCTTACTCCTGTTTCTGGATGCTTTGTAGCTACTAATCCTAATGTGATAAAACGTCCTGCATCATTTGGCCATGATTTTAAAATTGGCAAGTCATCAAAAGATGCAGAATTTGATGTAATCTCAGTTACTGGACCACTGGTTTCTAGTTTAGGAAACGAGTCTGCCATTTTTGAAAGCTCTGGAAGTTTTTTAATTTTATTTAGAAATCCTGATGGCATATCCATTTTTGTCATATCTACAATTCTTTGACCAATTTCTGTAAAATCTGTCATTTCAAGACCAATTTCTAATCTCTTGATTGAACCAAACGCATTACCTAGTACTGGCATATCATAATTTTTTACATTTTCAAAAAGTATGGCTGGACCATTCGAATACATCGCTCTTCTTAGAATTTCTGCAATTTCTAAATTCGAATCTACTTCTGTTTTAACTCTCTTTAGTTCTCCTTTTTTTTCCAACTCTGTTACAAATTCATGAATGTCTTCAATTGCCATAATCTTCGTAAATATGGTTCAAGTATAAGCTTAACTCGATTTATGTAAAGGTAGATGCTTTTGAAATAATTTTAACACATGCATTTTAATTCCCACCATTAGTAAAATCTGCTATGGCAGAAGACAAGTGTGTGGTGTGCAAAGGAACTGGTACTATAGAATTATTGAGATCTCAATGTCCTTTTTGTAATGGAACCGGTGAGCCAAATAAACCTGCAAAATCATATCTTGATTCTCATATATGTCAATGTATTTTTCTTGATAGAAAACAATGCCCTTTATGTGGTAAGAGATGTCATCATGACACTCCAAACAAACCAAAAATTCTACTTAGCCCTGAATAGAAATCTTATCCCATTGGTGGAAGCTCATTCTTTCTATCAT
>JBKKCM010000038.1:0-3409 GCA_046712755.1 Nitrosarchaeum sp.
AATAGTTGCACAGGGTTTAGCTGATAACATACTTGAAAAAGATGAAAGTGAACTAGTTCACAGTGCTTTGGAATTTGATGATACTGTAATTAGAACAGTAATGACACCACGAACAAAAATGTTCACACTGCCTGCAAAAATGCTTCTCTTTGATGCTCTTCCTTTAATTAGTGAAAATTTACATTCCAGAATCCCTATTTTTGGAGAAACACATGACGATATTGTTGGATTTGTTCATGTACGAGACATTCTAGTACATTTGGAAAAGGACAACAAAATGATCACACTAGAACAAGTCTCAAGAAAACCAGTATTTGCATCTCAAGAAAAAATGGTAAGCTCATTACTCAAAGAGATGAAAGGCAGAAAAACACACATGGCCATTGTTATCGATGAGCATGGCGGTGTGGAAGGATTAGTAACGTTAGAAGATTTGATAGAAGAAATAGTTGGAGACATTGAAGATGAAACAGATGACACACCCCCAAAAGAATTTGAGTCTGTTGACAAAGATACAATAATTACAAATGGCGATATCAAAATTGAGAGTATCAATGAAATTTTTAAATCAGAATTACCTGAAGGAGACGACTATGCTTCCCTCAATGGATTATTACATGAAAAATTACAAGACATACCAAGAGAGGGAGATAAACTTGAAATTGATACTATCCGAATCATTGTTGAGAAAGTAACAAAAAACATACCAGAAAGAATCAGAATAGAACGTATAAAAAAATAAAATCAGTTTTTTCTTGCAAAGTGTTCTTGCAGTTTTTGCTTTTTTTCTTTCATATGGAATATGGATTCTGTGTGAGAAAATGCTTCATCGTATGGTTTTTCAAACAACATGGCTTGTAGTAATAGGTGATTTTCAGGAATAACAATTCCTGTTTGATCATCAGAATACATCATTTGTACTGTATCTCCAATTGAAACAGTCATGTTTGCATGAATATGGATCATGTTTGTATCTGTGAAATTAAACCCCATATTTTTAGCATAATCTCTGATATCTTTAGTTCCTTTGGCAGTCCACAATGTTGCTACACCAAATTCATTTGTAAAAACATCGTGTATTTCAGATGGTTTTGGTGCTTTATCATTAAAACGAATATCCATAATATGTAGGTGCATTTGTCTGGTTGGAACTTTAATTGCACGAACAAAAAGAGGTGCGTCTTTACCAAAATATGTTTTAACATCATCGCCGTGATGTGGCGCTTCAGTCATTTCAATAGTATCTAATACTTGTTTTTCTGTTTGTTCAATGTCTGCCCATCGTCTCACAAGAGTTACGTCAAATCGTATTAATCTATTAGCAAACCTATCTCTTAATGGCTCTAAAATACGTCCCATGCCAGTAACGTTACAGCTGCCTTGCATGACATGTTTTTTGCCAATAGCCAAATCATAGTTGACTCTAGAATTAAACAACAAATCAGAGACAGCCTCATCACCCATTGTAGTCTCTCCGCCCTGATAGATTGCCATTAAATTTTTTGGCTCATAAAGGCACTTCTTATTTTTGTATCCATGACCACTAGGAGATGCGTCAATTACTAAATCACAGTCATCAAGGGCAGACTCTATGGTGCCAGTTATTTTAAAATTCTTAAAATCATTTAATTTTTTTCCAGGAACATAAACATTTATTCCATTAGAAATTGCTACATTGACATTATTATCTGGAGAGTATTTTCCAACACCCACTACAGAAATTTCAGGATCATCTTTTAGAAAGGATGCGATTCTGCTTCCAATAGAACCATAACCATTAACAAAAACTTTTTTCATGTATTTTCTAAAAGATCCCCATTTATTTAGATTAATGCATTTATTTACACCTTAATTAGATTCTAACCATTTTTTTGTGATTAAATTGCTAGTAAAAAATATCGGATTAAAATTTATTTCATTAAAGTTACGTGACCTGTTAATTCTTTTGTCTTGATTGATTCAGATGACGTACCATCTGGATTTTGTGAGAAATATTCCATCTCGATTTTTTGGAAACTAAACGATATACTTTCAATTGGAGTATCACCTGAATTTCCAGAAACTGAATATGATGATACCATGACATCGGTGAAAGTAACTACTAGATACATTTGTTGGGTAGAGCCTGCCTTTCTCAAAGTTAATTTAGCATCCTTAATGTGTTCACCCGTTGCTACCATCTCCATTAATACTGGCGATGACTTGTCAATTGCTTTTGTAAAGTGGAAATCTTGGAATTGTACTTTGCCAGCAGAAAGTCCACCACTGCCTACTGTAGTTGGATTTGACGCACCCCAGCTCCATGATTCAATAGATAACTCTCCTTTGTGACTTTGATCAGTTGATTCTCCATCAACTCCCTCTATTTTTAGAAAATAGTCAGATGCAGCAAATGCTGTACCAAAACCAGATATGATGATAATTGTAAATATGATTGGCAATAACCAAGTTTTTAACAACAAAAATTATTGCTTGAAGTTGCTTATAAGATCTTTCACAAATTATATCATTGTTTAATTAATGGTGTACTCTAAATGAATAAATGAAAAAAATAGTCTTATTTGCAGCTATTTCTGTTCTTTCTTTTTTAGTTAGCCAGACACTTGTATCAAACTCATACTCTTCGCAGGGATCTTATTATCTGCAAATAGATGGAATACAAGGAAGCGCGATAATGAATGGTGAGAAAGGATGGATTCAATTAGAATCAGTCCAATACAATGAAACCGATCTTGATTTCAAAATAGATTCTAAAACAGAGATTAATGTTGAATTTACCGACAACCCCAAAATAACTATAATTAAAGAAGTTGACAAATCATCTCCTGCAATTTTTGATGCACTTGCCTCTGGAACCCATATTCCAGCAGGTAAATTGGTTCTATGTAAAGATGGACAATGTGATGCAAAGATTTCATTATCTGATGTTTATTTTCTAGATTACAAAATGAATTCAAATCAGGATGCTATCTTGGAAACTGTATTGATATCGTTTCAATCTGATACAAAACACGATGTAAACACGCTAGTAATCCCCAGTTGGATTAAAAACAATGCCAAATGGTTTGGAGATGGTACGATTGGACAATCAGATTTTACAAAAGGTATTGAATTTATGATAAAAGAAAAGATTATGAATATACCAGATCTTCCAACAAGCTCTTCTGAGGTTTCAGAGACCAAAACGCCGGATTGGGTAAAAAACAATGCCAAATGGTGGGCAGATGGACAAATATCTGATCAAGACTTTGTAAAAGGCATTCAATTTTTGGTAGAAAAGGGGATTATCAAAGTAAATTAAATTTCTAATCTCTTTTTTGTTTTTCTAAATCAAGATTCTAAATAAATGTGGAATTTCACCAATTACTTGGATTAGTTTAGAGGATGCAAATTAATCAAAAAATAGACA
>JBKKCM010000039.1:0-29119 GCA_046712755.1 Nitrosarchaeum sp.
GGAAGAAGTCGGGGAAAGAGAACTTACTCCATTACTCCTACTGAAACATTTGATATTGATGCAAACAAAGTTACTATCCTTGCAAAAAAACAAGGATTCACAGTAGAAAATCTTGGTGACCTGGGATTATCCATGAGGACAAATGATCTTTCTGTCAGCTTTATGAAAAAGGGCTCTGCAGTAATAGTAGGATCAAAAGATGAAACTGATGCCATATCATTATACAAAAGTCTGCTTGGTAGAGAAATAAGCGCAAAAACCAGTCTGTAAAAATTTCATAAATTATAATAAAAAGATACAAAATACACCGATCATATTATAGAACAAAGGCAAAAGTATAATTTTTATGTTGTAGTTATCTAATAATTTTATAAAATCTGATATCATGATGAAGAAATCTCAAAAATTTGTCTAATTGTGGATAATTCGTCCATTAGCCTTATATACAAATTTTAAAGAGAAAAGTCAATAACATGAATAACGAAATAAAACGAAAAATAACTAGTCTTACATTAATGACAATTATGTTAGCAGGCGGTATGTTTGCAGCTGTACCATCAATGGTACCAGCAGCACATGCAGCCAACGCTAACCTATTTGTCTCCGCAGAAAACTCACAGTTCGATAACTACATGTCAGGACCTCAAGTCATTGAAGTAGTTGTAATTGATTCAGACATTAACGATACTGATGAAGCAAAAGGTGAACCAGACGTTACTGTTAACGGCAAGACCATGAGAATGGTACAAGGCGTAGACGGTAACTGGTATGGTTACTTTGCAGATAGAAACATGGCATCAAAAGCTGACTCTACAACAACCGTAATAAGTCAAGGTTTAGACTTTGGTAGACTCTGTGCTACCGGAGCCACAACCAATACTGCAGTTGGTGTAGATGTTGGTGATACTAGTGGTGTTGCAATTCCAAATAGTGCAGGTGGCCAAGATGGTACTGCAGCAGGAGGCGAACTCACAACTACATGTACTACTCCAACAACTGGTACCGTGAACGGTACAAGTAACGTTGTTAGAGAAGCCAAGAGTCCAAATACCACCTTACCTGGTGATGCAATTGGACAAATTGGTCTCAGTAGTGCAAACGTATGGCCATTCATTCAACTATACACTCTAAACCCAACTGGTAACGTTGTGATTCAGTACAACAAAGGTGGTGGTGTTCAAACAACAACACTTACTTTTGATACTGTTGACCAATTTGCCAATGCAAGTTTAGATAAAGCAAAGTATACCCAAAGCTCTCTAGTACACGTTACTGTAACTGATTTGTGGCTTAACATCGACCCAACCGATGAAGATTCTTGGACATTTGGTACCAATGCAACAACATTGTCTACTAACTACCAAGTCTTCAACGAAAACGGTGCATTAGAAGGCGCCGGTGTCACTGGTGGTATTATCAATATTGCCGGTACCCTACCATCTTTGATGGTAGAAGACAACGGTGTAATGATTCTAAATGTTGATAAACAAAACAGTGGAACCAAAGTTTTGACACTACAGGATAACGATGATTCCGATCTCGATAGCTGTACTCAAAACATAAGCCTATGTACTGCAACAAATCTTGCAGGATCAGGCTTAGGTACCAATACCCAACCAGTTACAATTACTGAACAAGGACCAAACTCTGGTATCTTTGGAACATTTGATGAATCAGATGTTTCCGTAATCAAAGTTACAAATAATGCTAAAAGAGGCACATCTGCATCTGTTGATTATAACGAGACACCACAAACTGTCCTAGTAGGATTTGACTTTGCAACAATTGATATCGCACCAACTGATGCTGAATGGACCTCTGGAGAAGAGATTCCAATCACACTAGTTGATAGTGATGCTAACAAGAATAGTAGAGCCGATGAAGACCTTGACTTGTTTGACACAAATGTGGCATTGATCCCAGCACTTCAAACTGGTGATCCATTCACATTGGGTGAAGCAGGTGCAACAGCCTCAAAAGCTGTTTGGACTTCTGGCATTCAAATTGCTGCTAACACTACAGTAATTCCAGGATCTGGTGATATATTCATTGGAAATGATACATATGCTCTCATAGCTTCATCCACAATAACCAATGATCCTACATTAGGTGCAAATACCACCATCGTAGGAAATGTTGCGTTATTCCCAGGTTCATCAATCACTGGCTTCAATAAGACAGGTACTGGCGGTCCAGGAATTATAACAGGCAATGTAGCCGTAGCCGATGCAACTGCAAACAATGCTCAACTTAGTGCCAATGCTCTATTCAATTTACTAGGAAACCAAACATGCACAAATACAGCACCTTGGCCAGATCCTTCCAGCAGTGTACAAATGGCTGCATTGACACTTGGACCAGGAGTTTATTGTGCAGGTTCGTCAATGAATCTAGCTGGTACTACAACACTTACTCTTAGTGGCGCAGGAACTTACATCTTCAAGGCAGGCAGCACACTCACCACGGTTGAGAACTCTAATGTAGTTTTAACCAACGGTGCAAATGCTGCAAACGTCTTTTGGCGTGTAGGCTCTTCTGCAACTCTTGCTGCTCCAGGTGGAATTGCAACTAGTCCAGTTGTCTTCCCAGGAACCATAGTTGCTCGTGCATCAATCTCGCAAACTGGTGGTGTTGATAATACCATCTTAGATATAAACGGCAGATTGTTTGCACTAGACGGAGCGATTACATTCGCATCCACTACTAAAGTTACAGTTCCAGGTACCTCACTAGGTGCAGGCAATACTACAAGTGGTACCCCAACTGGATCCACTATCCCTGATATTCCTGCAACCATGACTGTTCAAAAGTTTAGTGAACGAGCAATCGTAACTAACGCAGCATCTACACTTACTACACTTGTTGTAGATTTAGGAACAACTATCGATGAACTTAG
Organism: Nitrosarchaeum sp.; assembly: GCA_046712755.1. Classification (GTDB taxonomy): domain Archaea; phylum Thermoproteota; class Nitrososphaeria; order Nitrososphaerales; family Nitrosopumilaceae; genus Nitrosarchaeum. Next base: position 2,897 of record JBKKCM010000039.1, read on the forward strand.
ACAAACAATCAGAGACCCAACAGGTACCTTCCATGGATTTAACTTCCTTAACTTAGATGTTAGAAGTATCTCCAATACAGGTACCTTTGACGTTTACTTGTTAAACAGCACCGGTAACATTATTACAGGTAGCACGTTTAATGATAACGGCTCCGTTGGCTCATTGTTGATTGCAGATAATGTCGATGCACAAAGCTTGACATTACTGAGTAGCGCAACTAACGCAAAAATATTTGCAAGTACCACTCCAATCACTAATAAGGTTGGATTGGCTATTGTTAGTAATGCTAATCCAGCTGCATCAACAGAAGATCGTATTGTCGCAGACTTCTTCTCCTATGGATTCTTAAATGATGGATTTGAGCAAAACGAAAGAATTGCCAACCAACTCATCAGATTTGAACTAGAGGAAACAGGTGATAACACAAGTACCTTTGCAGGTAGCTTGGAATTCATCATGTTGAATCAGCTAAACATTCTTGATTCTAACACTTACCTAGACCTAACTCCAATTGGCAATGATCCAACTTTCATTGTAATTGAAGACTTGGATGATGAAGAATCTCCAAGAGTCAACTATAATGATTTGGGTGCAGATGGTGTTATAGGTCAAATTGCTGATCAAGAAGCAGCACAAGCTCACTCTGGTGTTGTATCATTTGATGCAAGTTCCTACAAGATTGCTAGCACAGTTACTGTTACACTTGAAGACTTAGATCTTAACGTCGATTCTGATCTTATTGATATCTATACCACAGTCACCAACCCTGGTACATTATTTGATGTTGTTGGAAACAACTCCACATCAATTGTGTTATCCAACGGCGATGACCTTGGTAGATTACTAGATATCACCTTTGATGATCAAAAATGGACTACTCCAACAGTTGCCTCCTGTGTCACCGCATTATCTAATGCAGGTGTTACAGATACAGGTTTAGGTGCAACCGGATTTACTCTGGTTGAAACCGGATCTGAAACTGGTATCTTTGTTGGTGACTTCGAAATCCCAGCTCAATGGTGTAGAGCAGCTGCAACAGCATCTGAATCTGCTACCGGTCTCGATATGGAAGTCAACTATGTTGACTTTAGAGATGCATCTGGTGAAGTCATTGAAGTAGGTGATGGTGCAGGCGTTCGCGCAAACACCGGATCCGTCAGTTTCGATAGAACCGTTTACCCAGTGCCATTTGGTACCCCAAGTGACTTTGCTGGTAATACAGTAACTCAACCAACAGGAAGATCAGTTTTCCCAATCCACCAAACTGGAATGGATGCAACTGCAGGTCTTCAAGCTGGTGAGTTCATTACTAACGGTGATCTAATCCTCCATGTCAGAGTTAATGATCCAGACTTCGATACAGTCGCAAGTGGTGAAGACACTATTGGTCAAAACACTACATCAACTAACGTAGGACCTGTAAAGATCTCTGTTATCAGAGGTTCTTCAGTAGTCGTACTAGGTTATGCAGGTGGTGATACAGTATTGAATGGCCTAATTGACGTTGCTAATAACAAAGCCAAGGAAGCCAGACAATTTGGTCCAATGAGTGAAATCGCACCAGATGCGGGAATATTCGAATCTGATATTATCATTAGATATACTGATGGTCCATCTAACAGCCAGTGTCCAACCACATTGGATTATTCACCATTAAATGGTGCTAGTCCAACTGGTACGAACACTGTAGGTGATAGATTTGATGACACCACTGTCAACAATTATTGTATCTTACAAGGAGATATTCTCCAAGTAGAATACACTGATCCAGCTGACGCAAGTGGTGATGTCAATACTGTTACTGACTCTGCTACATTTGACCTAAGAAACGGTGTATTGCAATCTGACAAATCAGTGTACATTATTGGATCTGATATGATCTTGACCCTCATTGAGCCAGACTTTGATTTGGACAATGATCAGGCTGAGACATATGACTTGGACTTAATTGAATGGGACTCTGATGCCGCAACCGTCACCATGGGTGACGCTGGTGGCTCAGCAGCCGCATTTGACCCAGAACCATTTAACTTTAGAGAAACAGGTGATAGCACTGGTATATTCCAGATTGTCATCGAAATTCCAAACGAGTTAGATAGTGATAAACTAGAAAGAGGAGAAGAAATTGTCCTCGAGTACAGTGATTGGGGTCCATCTGGATCTGACTTTGTAGGTGATGAAGATGAGGATGTCAACTTGACAATCTTTACTTCAAACTTCGGAGCAACTGTAGAGCTTGACCAAAAAGTTTACACTTGGACTGATAAAGTATACATTACTATCGTAGCCCCAGATCACAACTTTGACAGTAACTTAGTTGACGAAATCGGAAACTCTGATGAGGACCCATTAAAGGTCTCAACCAGAGGTGACGATATTGACAACTACAAACTAGTCGAAACAGGTACTGACACAGGCATCTTTACTGGTGAGGTAATTCTTACCGGATTTACACATGATGCTGATGGCGATACCTCAACTGGTGACTCTAATGGTAATGATGTAATAACCAAAGCTTCCGCTGGTAACGGTCCAACAGATGGACTCTTAACAGCTGATGATGATGACGGCATTACTGTCTCCTTTGAATTCTCAGAGGATGAAACAATTGTCGGTTCAGCATTAATCAGATGGAATATTGGTGAGGTTCAGTGGCTTGAAGCAAGCTACCCAGCAAGCGGAACAGGTGTTGTAAGAGTAATTGATCCAGACATGAACTTGAATCCAGAATCCGTCGACAACTTTGTTGCCGATGTGTGGTCTGACTCAGATGCCGGAGGTATTGACCTTACTGTAACTGAGACTAATGAGGCAACCGGAATATTCGAAGGTACAGTGTTCTTCACTGTTACTGATGAATCATCTGGTCACAGACTCAGAGTCGCAGAAGGTGACACTGTCACTGCAGAATATGAGGACAATACACTACCTAATCCATACACAACAGCAGATGAACTTGATATCTCTGCCACTTCACTAATCGGTACTGTTGTACCACCTCTCGAGAGAGCACCAGCTGCTAACTTGAGAACAGTTGATGCATTCGGTAACAGCTTAAGCACTGTTAGCGTTGATCAACAGGTGCAAATAACTGCCGACTTAGCAAATGGTCAGGATAGAGAGCAAGCATTTGCCTACTTGGTACAGATTCAGGATGGTAACGGTGTTACAGTCTCACTAGCATGGATTACAGGTTCACTATCTGCTGGTCAATCATTCAGCCCTGCATTATCATGGATCCCAACTGAAGCTGGCACTTATACTGCTACTGCATTTGTCTGGGAATCTGTTGATAATCCAACGGCATTATCACCACCAGTAAGTACAACTATAACCGTACAGTAAGAAACTAGTTCACATTTTCCCTTTTTTTCTTTTTTTTGAATCAACACTTAACGTTAGTTGTAGACAATTTTTCCAGAAGCAATATCTAGGAGATAATATCCAATTATTCTAAATTGAAATTAAAAATTTTATTATTTTTTATCTTACTCTTGTTCATTCCAGTAAATGATGCCTTTTCAGAATTGGAATTATTTACAAACAATCAAGTTTTCTCTGAAGGACAGCCTCTTTTTGTATATGGAAAAGGACAACCCAATGAAACTTTGATAATTAGATTATTTGCTCCAGATGAAACAATTGTAAAGTTTGATCAAATTACTACTACTAGCGATGGTTCTTTTAATCATGTGTTGTTAACCTGGCCTGAACCCACTTCCAGCTTTCCATTTGGTACATACACTATAGAAACAATTAGTACTGAGCAAAACGGCATCTCCCAAAAAATAGATGTAAAATTTACATCGACAACAGATCTAATTGAGGTACCTGTTGAAAGACACGTCAATACATCAGTCTTTGCTCCCGAAACTGCAGCAATAAATACTTCATTTAGAGTATTTGTACAGACTACTAGCGATGGACTTTTAATTGGAAATGATCCAAAAGATCTACTTCAAACAACTCATGTCCATTTGCCTTCTGGAAAAGTGGAGACACTATCAAATGCTTTTTCAACACTTCACCAGGGATTATACTATTTAGATTACACTCCAAGAGAGGAAGGAACTTATGTTTTTCATGTAGTGTCTTTTAGTCAAGGAACAATATCTCATGGTTCTGTTGCAACTAATGTCCTTAGTCAGGATTTGGCAGGAATCTCAAATCAAATAATTAAACTAAATTCAGTTTTAGAAGAAACTTCAAATGAATTAGACACATTAAAATCCGAAATTGAAGGATTTGGGGATACTTTGGAGAGTGCCAGCAGTAATATCGACACAAGTGTGACTTCAATATCAAAATCTGTCACAAACATTGAAGATGCATCATCACAACTAAATTCACTTTTCTTTCCAATTGTTGCATCAATTGGAATAATCGTGGCACTTCAAATTGCAATACTTGCTCGAAGAAGATAGTTATAATAATACACGACAGCAAAATTAATCGTAATGCCCAAAGCGGCTATCTTTTTTAGTATTATTCTTCTTTCAGGATTTTCTGCAAATTCATATGCATTTACATCTGGTGATATCTACTCTGAAAATACTTTTTATAATGATTCTGATAATTTGTTTGATTCAGGTATTTTAAAAATTGATTCTGATTTTTTTAAATCAAATAATTTTAAAAGATATATTATTTTTGGAACAGATTCTGGTGATTCAGATTTTTTTAAAAAAAACTCGATATATGGGGTTCAATCTAACGGGGGATTTTTTTATGTTGCAGTACTTCCAGAAAGCTCAATTTTAAATTTAGTTTCTCAAGGATATTATATTATAGAAGATTCCAAGTTAGATTTTCATTCCGATATTTCTAATGTAACTGATGTATCTAGAATTGGCGAAATTACTGGTTCTACATTGGCACAAGCAAAATACAATGTTACTGGAAATGGTGTTAACATAGCAGTTGTTGATACCGGTGTAGATTTTTCAAATCTGGACATTCGGCATTCTCTAGCTAGAGACAAAAACAATCATCCTATAATGCTTGATTCTGATGGACAGGGAATCATACTGACCAATTCTACTTTTTTTGCATTCATTGACAAGGATAATATCATACGAAATCACACAAGATCAATTCCAGAAGGGATTACCTCATCAGTATACAAAACAAAAGATGGTATTTTTCTAGATATATCTCAAGATGGGAAAGGAACACAAATTTTAATTTACAACTCATTTTTTCCACAGTTTGGAAGCTCTCCAATATTTAATGGAACACTAGACACTGATATCAAAATCGGTCAAGATGACAGAAATTATATAAAATCAAAAAGTGGAATTTATCATCTTGGTGTAATGTATCAGGGAGGTCTGGAAGGACCATTAGCTAGAATTCAAGTTGTTCCTGTGCTTGTAGTGGATTCTTATACTGCAGGAATATATGACACTGTAATTCCTGATCTGAGTACTTCTTGGGAAGATTATACTAGATTTGATTTAAAATCAGACGAGAAACCAAAATATGATTTTGATTTTACTGATGAAAAACCAATTGTTTTGGGAAGTGGAAATGAATTCCTTGTTTATGATTCCAATAATGATGGTAAAGCAGATTACAGCGCAGGAACAATAGGAGCCCAAGTACTAGACGTTTACGGTGTGATTCAAAATAAAACTGCAGATGTTGATAAAACACTAAATGCAATTAATGGAACTTTATTGCCTGCATTTGATCCTAAAGGAGAATTCTTTGGGGTAATGACTGATTTTATGGGACATGGAACCTCTGGTGCTTCTTCTATTGCCTCAAAAGGTGAGCAAACATATGACATTTACAATAACACTGAGAAATTTACAATTAAGGGAGTTGCGCCAGATGCAAAAATTGTTCCAGTAAAATCATTATGGGTAGGTGATACTGTTTATGCTTGGTTATGGTTATCTGGATTTGACAATCAAGAACATAGTTGGAATTTTATTGGAAAACCAAGAGTAGATATCATTTCAAATAGTTGGGGCGTTTCAAATTTCCCATCATTTAATGCTGCACCTGGAATGGATGTTTTATCTGTAATACTTGGTATACTTGCCACTCCTCATTCACTTGATGATAATTATCCTGGTGTAACAATTGTTTCCAGTGCAGGTAACTCGGGACATGGTTATGGAACAATTAGTATGCCTAATGCATCTCCGTTTGGAATTGCAGTTGGAGCTACTACAAATAATGTCTTTGTCGGTTATGGCCCATTTAAAGATCAACCGAGATTTGGTAATACAACTTCACACTTTAATGATGTAGTAGATTTTTCAAGCAGAGGTCCTGGAATTATTGGAGATCCAAAACCTGACTTGATGAGTATTGGCGCACACGGTTTTACTCCGTCTAATGTTCTTAAAACTACAAAGAACTCAAAAGAGGAATCTTTTTCACTATTTGGTGGAACTAGTATGGCAGCACCTATAGTTTCTGGAAGTGCTGCAATACTGATGGAAGGATTAAACAAGCAATCAAAAGAATATGATCCCTTTACAATCAAAAATATTTTGATGTCTACTGCAAAAGATCTCCAAAATGATCCATTTACTCAAGGATCTGGATTAGTAGATGTAAGTGCGGCATTAAGTTTTGTAAACGGTGAAGAAGGAATATTTCTAGTTCATAATAATGCTTCATATAATAATATTAAAAAAATTTTAAAACCTGCACTTGAATTAATAAATTCTACATCTATAGGATTTGAGAAATTTGAGTTTCCAACAAAAATCATGCCAATGACAAGTTGGTTTGCAGGTCATTTACTTCCAGGAGAACACAGCAAAACAACTTTTACAATTGAAAATCCAACTGATAAACCAATTCAAATATCTATCAAACCTACAACAATATCTTTAATCAAAAATACTCAGTTTGATGGAACTACAAAAATACGACAACAAGATTCAATACTTAATAAATCAGACACATTCATTCCAAATTATATCAAACTATCTGATATCAAAGAACACAAAGAATTAGGTGAATTTTTTGATGAAAATTTAATCCCCACTGAATCCTCTTTGTTGATATTGAATCTAAATTTTCCATTTGATAATTTTATGAATAAAACAGATGTTCTTTATGCAAACGATATGAAAATTTCTTCATTATATCTTTATGATTGGATTGATAAAAACAACGATACCAATATAGCTAGTAATGAACTATCTATGATTAGCAGAGCTGGATCATGGGGAACTGTTCAAGAACTTAGAATTACTGAGCCAAATGAAAAATTCGAGGGAACTCCACTGGTTGGCGTATATCCTGTTCCAACCAGATACTCTTACTATCTAGGTGACACAAAACAAAATTCAACTTCAATGGAATATACATTATCAGCAAGTTATTATCAAAAAGATAAATGGTCTATTATCTGGCCTGAATCTGAAACAATTACTGTGCCAGCCAATAATACTGCCAAAGTGGATATTTCTTTAGTTGTATCAAACGATTTGCAAACTGGTAATTACCAAGGGTTCATAACATTTGAAGGCAAAACACATACTGTCAATGCACCAGTATCTTTTGTTGTAAAAAAAGAAATTGATCAAAAAGACTCACTTATTTTAATTCAAGGAAAACAAAGTGATGATATCCTTTTTGGTAATGGCTATGTCAAAGGCGCGTTTGATATGGCAAATAGATACATGGCAGGTGATTGGCGACAGTATTACTTTGATATTAAAGATGATTCGATAAATTCTGCAGCAATAGAATTATCTTGGAAAACTGATGACACAAACTTGTCCATATTTGTTATGGATCCTAAAGGAAGAATAGTTCAAACTAATATGCCATCAGGAGTGTTTGGTCATTTTCTTGGTTGGCCTTCACTTGATTGGTTAGGCAATTCTGTTTTTAGTCAAGGCGGTGGATTCTTCCCTGTCAAAAACAAAGATAACACTTCTACTATACTTTATGTTCCTATTAATCAAACAGGAACCTATGCTCTTTTAGCTCATTCTACATTGTTTGGTGGAAATTCAACTACTGAACCAATTATACTTGCAGCTAAATTTTCTAACATTTCTTCCGAGATTCAATCAGTAGAAATTCAATCAAATAAAACAGAAATCATATCCAATTCCATAGAAAATGTAACTATGTCATCTGAATTTTCTGATGAATTAATTCACAATAATTCTCAAATTACAATTCAAGATGATGTAAATGATTCATCTTTTAACATTGGATTGACTGTTGGTCTTGTAGTTGGAATTGCGATCGGAATTATTCTATTTTTAATTCTTAGACAAAAACCCAAGTAATTGAATAAGGTTTATAAGCAATTTGGCGAGTACGACAGCTTGAATGTCTGATCAGAGGACAAAAAAGTCTGGCACATTATCTAGGAGAGATTTTCTAAAATTAATGGGAGCTGCAGGCACCGGTCTGGCATTTGCTCCTTTTGTTCCATTTGGAAATTTTATGCCAAACCCTTCACAGGCTAATCTCGAAAGAGTTAAAGTCATTTTACCTGATGGTACTCAAGCTAATGTCAAAACATTTCCTATTAATCATTCTGAAGTAATTACATATCCTAGTACTGGAGATTCTGCACTTGATGCAGAAGCATTTCGAAAGTGGCAATTCATTAGATTGCCACAAGAACTTGGCGGAGATAAACAAGATGTTTCATCTTTTAGAGCATACAGTATGGTTTGTCTTCATCTTTGGTGTTTATGGAAATATTGGCCTGAAGAAGGACGGAAGAGAGGTGAATGTCCATGTCATGGAAGTATGTATGACCCTACAACTGGAACAGCATTTGCTGGACCTGCATCATTACAAGCTGCACCGTCTAACACACTAGCACAACTTAATTTTGACGTTGATGCAGATGGCTTTTTATGGGTTTTACCGCCAATTTGGGGTGTGAACGATAATGGAGTAATAGGGTATGGCCGTTTCGCTTCATAGACGTACTGGCGCAGTTGCCTTTTTCTACTGGCTCTGGGATGGACTAGACAGAACAATATTTACTGCAATTAAATTTTCATTTCCTGCAAGATTTGTAAGTCCATTTGGATTCTTGGGAATGCTTACATTTGTTACATTTGTAATACTTGGAATTTCTGGAGCTTTGTTAATGTTTTACTATCAACCAATGTTGGATAGAGCATGGGATAGTGTACAATTTATCAATGATGAAGTTCCATTTGGTTTTCACATCAGAAATATTCACTATCATGGTTCCAACGCAATGGTACTTTTGGCAATCTTACACATGTACTATCAATACTTTAGTGGAAGATACAAAATTAGAAATGAAATCTTATGGGTTACTGGAGTTATACTTGGAACCGTTACAATTCTAGAAGCATTTACTGGTTATGATGTTATCTTTAGTGAAAGAGCAGAACTTGCAATTAGCATTGCTGCATCTCTTACCACTTCAATTCCTATAGCTGGACCAACTATTCGTGATGCAATGTTTGGTAGCGGGTTTTCAGATTTTGTATTGAGATTCTATGCACAACATGTATTTCTTTTACCATTAGTGATGCTTGGATTAATGGCAGTTCACTTTCCACGATTTTTAGTATTTGACGTACCTATGGTAATGGCAATTGGAGGAGCTATTTTGCTTACAGGAGGAGTATTCCCAATTGACATGGGATTCAAGTTTGAACCTACAGTGCCGCCTGGCATCACTGTTCCTGAATGGTATCTTACAGGACTGTATGCCTTTTTGAGAACACAATATGACAAGTTTGTTACAGGTGTACTTTGGCCTGGAATTTTCATAGCATCATTTTTGCTAATTCCATTTATTGACAGATACAAGAAATTCTCGTGGAAAGATCGTCCAATAATCACTGCCTTTGGTATTACAGGAATTGCTCAAATCATGGTTACAACATACTGGGGATTTTATATCCCATCTGATACTACTATTCCTCTTGTGGAACGTTTGGTAATTGATCCTGTGTTTCTTTATACCGTGATGATATTGTTGGTTCCACTAGGATTTGGATTCTCATATATGATGATCAAACTTGCCAAAGAATCTGAAAGAAAAGCTAAACTTGCTAAAGAAAAAGGTCCAAAGAAAGTAGCAACAATTAATCTCTCACAAAAATGGATTAACTGGTTAATTGTTGCACTATTGGCATTTCAAGTATTTCTAAACATTGCAGCTTATAATGCAGCCTTGACTGGAATGAAAAATATTTCATTATTCTTTATAGGTCTTATCTTGATAGTCTTTGCTGGCTTCTTCCATGTTTACAGATATGGATTAAATCAAGCAAAGAATGCACCTCCACCACCACCTATACCAATACATGAAGACAAACCAAAGGAGTTGGCAGAATCACAACCAATTTCAAATACTGGTAAACTTCCAGAAGGCCAATCTTCTGTGGATGACAAGAAAGAAACAAAAGAAATTGTACCACAAATTCCAACTCCAAAAGCTCTAGCAGATTTAGGAGTTGGTGCTAACAAGATTTCAGATTTTGGTTCTTCAGATCTAAAAAAACTCTAGTCTTGCAAAATTCTAAAAAAGCTTTATAAGAACTCTTGAGACCTAAAAAAATCGTTGAGTGCAACATCAAGTCATGCATATGGTATAGGAATTATGGCCATCATTATTGGTACATCAGTAGGAGTTGTTTATTATACATCATTTTATCTTCCAGAATCTTTAGCAAAACCAAGTGTTTCAGAAGAAATTTTAGAGCCTATAAAAAACACCATAATAGAAATGATTGAAGGTTCTGCTAGTTCCGACCAACAAGATAATTTTGTACCAAAATTAGTTAACATACAATTAGGAATTGATAATCTTGTAATTTGGAAAAATGTTGATACTACTGCACACACAGTTACCCCTGATCATAGAGCTGAAGACTCTTACAGTGGTGTCTTTGGCTCTCAAGGTGTCATAAAACCTGGATATGACTATGAATTTCTCTTCACAGAACCAGCTGTAATAGAATATCACTGCGAGCCACATCCTTGGATGAAGGGCAAATTGGAAGTTACAAAACAAAGATTCTAGATAAAATATTTTGCAAAAATTATTTTACTTTCAATTTCTTTATGCTGCTCAATAATTGATGCTCGAAATTTTATCTCATGAACTTGCTTTGGTTCAAATTGTATCAATGCGGTAAACTCTGCTTTGTTTTCAGGCATAATCTCTTTGTTAATGAATAATCTTGAAACATTTTGGGAGATTTTCTTTCCATTATATGATTTGTAGATAATATGTTCATTGGAATCTAAAATCTGTGTATTAATTACAACTCCATCGTATCGTCCTGGATATGATACAACAATTATTCCTCTAATCTCGGAATTTGGGTGAATTTCTTTTGGCTCCAAGTTAAATTCAATATCTTTCACGTAAACAATGTCTCCGAGTCAGAATAAATAATTTTGTTAAAACGGGCCGGGAGGGCTTCGATCCCTCGACCACTGGATTAGAAGTCCAGCACTCTATCCAAGCTGAGCTACCAGCCCAAGAATCTGAAAATTAATTGTCATTTTAAGGGTTTACAACCATTTTTTCTGGTAATTTTCTCTTTCCATTTTAAACAAAAATTGTTGTGCATATCCAGCATAAGGTCCAAAATGCTTTACAATTTTTTCATGTAATGTGTTGTATTGTTTTTCGGTAATTGATTTTGTTTCAAGTTCAAATTTTTCTAAATAATATTTCTTTAAAATTCTAATCATCCATCTATCTAATGGAAATGCTTCTAGCTTATCAAGTGAAAATAACAAAATACAATCTGCAACTTTATTTCCTATTCCTGGAACAGTCATAATCGTTTCTTTTGCATTTTGATAGTTGGATTTTTTTAGTTGAACAAAGTCTATCTGTCTTGACTCAACCATTTTTGCTGCATCTATTATGAATTTTGCTCTGTACCCAACACCACAATTTTGCATTTCTTGTATAGTTGCATTTGCAATTTTTTTTGGTTCTGGAAACATATAAAATTCTTTATTGTCAAATTGAATCTTTTTTCCAAATTTTATTGAAATCTTTTCTAAACTTGATTTAATTTTTTGAATATTGGAATTTGACGAAACAATAAACGATATGAAACATTGAAACGGATCTTGTCTTATTAATCTTAATCCAAAATATTTTTTTACAGCAATTTTAGTTGTTTTATCTTTTGAAATTGATTTGATTATCTCTTCCATGTCATCAATATTTCTAAAAAAATCATATTTTTTGTTAGAATAGGATGTGATTTTTCCTAAATTGTTTATCTTTAAAATATCTTGACCATTGATGCCATACCAAAACTCTTTTTGTTTTGTCCAAAGAAAGACTTGTCCGCTATTGATCGTATTTTCTAAGTTAATTATACTGTAATCTATCATTTCAGATAGATATCACTTCATTTACATCTGGAGCGTGAGCCTCTAAACCAAACTTTTCATGAATTTCTTGGGCAAATTTCTTACACGACTCCGTATCACCATGAACTGTTAGAACTTTAGGATTGCCTTTAATTTTTTTAACTACTTCAAAAAGTTCATTTCTATCTGCATGTCCTGAAAATTCAAATTGTTTTACTTCGGCAGCAACCCTCAGATCTTTTCCTCTAGTGGATACTTTTCCTGTATCTAGTAATTTTTTTCCTGGAGTACCCTCTCCTTGATATGACACAAGTGCTATTCCATTTTTACTGTCAAATGAAAGTTCTTGCAAATAATATGTTGCATTTCCTCCTACTAGCATTCCAGCTGGAGAGATAACCACGCAAGGTTCCTCTATTGCATGTTTTCTTTTTTCGTGATCTTTGATAGCAACTGCCTCATTAATGGCATCTGCAAACACTTTTGGATCTCTTAGATAATCTGGATGATTAAACATTATCTCATTTACTTTTAGTGCCATGCCATCCATTATGATTTTATGTTTAAAGTTTGAACTTCTTAAAATACATGCCATTTCTTGAGAGCGCTCAACTGAAAACGATGGAATGAATAGCACTCCTTTTCTGTCCATGACTTCATTTGCAAATTCAATTAGTTCTCTTTCAGATTCTTTTCTTGGTTTTTGTTCTGTCTGTGAATATGTACTCTCAATAATTAAAAGATCAATGTCTCCTACATCCAAGTCTGCTTCACGAAGCATTCTTGAGCCATGCGTTTTGATATCACCAGTATAGAAAAGACGTTTTTTCTGAGATTCTACTAATACAGCTCCACCTCCAACCACATGTCCTGTTTCTCTTAGTTCAAAAGTTGCATTACATTTGGTAACTTTTTCTCTGAATCCTATCTCCTTTGCATTTCGCATCATATTGTTTAATTCAGGTAATCCAAATGGTTGAGCATCTTTTGTAATTTTTAACATATCTTCTATGAGTAATCTTGTTAAATCAAAAGTTGGCGGCGTTGCGTAAACATCAATATTTCCACTCACAAACAGAGATGGTACATTTCCTGAATGATCAAGATGTGCATGCGTGATAATAATTGCATCCAAATCTTTTGGCTTTATATGCAATGGATATTCTGGTGGTGTTCCGCGCTTTCCAAATAACACTCCATAATCTAATAATAAATTTGTTCCATTACAATTCACCAAAAAACCTGAACGTCCGACTTCGTTGGCAGCTCCTAAAACTTTAACCTCCAAGAAATAAATTGAATTTTTCTCTACGTTAAAACCTTCGTAGCACCGATCCGATCATTATGCATATAATAGAATCTACAAAAGCTTTAATTAGTGTAAGCTAAGACTCGATCGTCATGGGAAGAAGCTTCCAAGAATGGTTAAAACAACAAGATCAAGCAGTAGTTGCTAAAACACGTGCAGGCGACGAAGCAAATAAACCACTTCTTAACCAACTTAACTGGATCTGGGTTAACAATCTCATGAAACAGAGAGCAGACCTAAATCCATCTTCAGCTGAATTACTTGACTGGGTAACATCTGGTCAAATTGATGCAATGAGAAAATAAACGTGCTAAACACGTTATCTTTTTGTTTTTTATTATTTTACTAGTTTTTCTTCATGCACAACATTTTGTAATGTAAATATGATAAATTGTATCTACGATCAATTTCATAACAGGGTTATGAATTTTGATTATGGTTTAAATAGGAACCTAGTATTGATGAAGTTGTAATGCCAATAGCAATACTTCCAGACATTGATGAACAAAGATGTATCGGATGTGCACTATGTGTAGAAATCTGTACAACTCTTGGTCCAGATGTCCTTAGAGTAAAACCTGTTGAAGGCTGGAAGAGAGGTAAAGCATTTGTATTTTATCCAGAAAGATGTATTTCTGATGGTGCATGCATAGGTGTATGCCCAACAAAATCAATCTTTTGGATGAGACCAATGAATTACACAGCTGGACAACCAGTACCTCTTCACAAAAACGGTGTCTTCATCAAAGGTTGGGCAGAAGACGCTGCACTATAAACAGTATCTTTTAGCACACACTTTTTTCTTATTTTTAATTAAACAATAGATTTTTTCTTTATTTCTTTTGGAAGAATCTTCATAAAGTATTTCAAAAATTCATCTGTCTTATCAAAATAAACTTCTAAAAATTGATTGTTTTGAAAAAACTTTGTCCATGTATTTTCAAATGTTGGAAAGTCTTTTGGGTCAAAATTCAATCTTGAAGTTTCATGATGTGCTGCAGGAAAAATATCTGAAATTTCAAGTGGTATTAATCCCAGATGTGGACTGTATTGGCAAACTTGGATGGATTCAATATCTTTGAATTTTCGTTTTAGTGATGAATATTCATGCGACAAGTATGCTGGTTTTATATTTGATTCCTTGGTTATGATCAAAGTTTTTTTCTTTGACTTGAACTTTCTAACGGTTTTATGATATGATTGAATCTCTGGACGATATTGATCCTCTTTTTCATACAGAAAAATTGCTTTTTCTTTGAATTTTGGAGTTGCTACTGCAAGATAATTAGAATTTTCGGTAAGAACATCTATCATTTCAAATAATTTTGGATGCGCTCTTGCTTTTTTTAAGACGTACTCCCACAATCTTCCTTCATGAATTGCTTGTTTTACCTTATCTACTTCAATTTTTATTGCATGTAAATTATGTAGCGCGATCTCATTAATTTTCTTAGGACTTTCCATTTGGCGTAATTCATCAGGGGTATACTTTGAGCATACCTCGCAATTGCATGGGAATACCGAAATATCTGAAAGATTTCGTGTACCGTCATCAGTGATGTATCTTTCTTGTTTAGCATATAACATGTAAGAAGCAGAATCAAAAGTATCACAACCAAGTGCAACTGCAAATGGTATGGTTAATGGATGTCCTGCACCAAAAAGATGTAGTGGAATGGAGTGTGGCATCTGTTTTTTTGCAACTATGATCATCTGTGCTAATAATTTGTATTCATATGACTCCATGAATTCTACTGGGCTTCCCAAAGCTAGCATCTTAAAACCCATGTCAACTAAACTTTTTGTTGATTTTGCTACAAGATCAAAATGTTCTCCACCTTGAATTGGTCCAATCCAGATTTGCCCATTATTCTCACTATCTTCAAGTGTTTTCTTTGAGACTTTGAGAGTATGGTTAACATATGATTCAGCTTTTTTCCATGCAAGTCCATAACCTGTAGGTTTGTCTAACGGAATTGCAAAATCTGTAAGAATTTTTTTTTCAAAATCTGCCATCTCTAAAGGTGATACTTTGACATCACCATATTCTAGAACTTGATATCCTCCAGAATCAGTCATTATAGCTCCGTCAAAATCTATTATTTTATGAATTCCTTTTTTTTCAGCTTCATCACCGTAATTGTTTCTGGTGATGTATGCATTTGTAATTACTAAATCAAAACCCATCTCTTTGATCTTCTTGGATGGAATAGTTTGTTTTACAGGATGAATAACTGGCACATAAGCTGGAGTTTCTATTTTTCCATGATTAGTATGGATTACTCCGATTCTTCCAGCCAAGTCACTTTTCAAAATCTCAAACAAGTTAATGCTTCTCAATAGGCGCGTTATTTAATCAATAAGCAAAAAATTTTTTCAAATCATTCCGGTTTGTTACTAAATCAAGCCAATTCACTTCTTCACTTGCATTTCTTCCGTTGATTATATTCAGTACTTTCTCTGTAACTTCTGAAATGCTTTTTCCTGTAACATCTACTTGGAATACCTTTGTTCCAAACTGATTTATTGCATCGTGTGCTATAATCCCTAAAATCTCGCTACCTGTATTCTCTCTAGTCTTTTCTTCGTTGTACCCTCTTTTTTTATAAACTTTAATCAAATCATATGGATTTCTTCGTAAAACGATCACTATCTTTACTTTAACTGATGATAGAACATATGGTGCTAAATGTCCCACAATTAAACTGGGACTGGAAATTTTCTCTTTAATTATTTTCTCTAATTCTGATATATCTACATCATTTGTGTCTTCATTTTTCTCAAATAATCCTGCATCTCTGGCAATGCTGTTTATGTCATTAATTGGTAATTTTAGATACTTTGAAATTTCTTTTGCTACCGTATGTTTTCCTACGCCTGGATTTCCAGTAATCACTATAGACATATTATAAAATCAACACGAACTGAATTAAACAATTTCTGCAATACTAATAAGTACAATCGAATTTTTGTGGGTATTGCAAATTGGCTTACTAGGAAAAGCAAATGTTGGAAAATCTACATTTTTCTCAGCTTCGACTGAAACTCCTGTACCAATAGGTAATTTTCCATTTACTACCATTCAACCAAATATTGGTGTTGCATATGTGAAAGCTGATTGTGCATGCAAACACTTTGGCATCAAACATCAAAATCAATTATGTGTAAATGGAACTAGGTTCATACCAGTTAAGTTAATTGATATTGCAGGATTAGTACCTGGAGCACATGAAGGAAAAGGTTTAGGGAATCAATTTCTTGATGATGCAAGACAAGCAGAAGTCTTGATACATGTTGTTGATATTGCTGGTACTACTGACATTCAAGGACATCCTGTTCCAATAGGCACACATAATCCTCTTGAAGATGTTGAATTTGTTGAGGATGAATTTGATCAATGGTTTATAGACATACTTCGAAGAGAATGGGATAAGCTTACTAGAGAAATAGAACAAAAAAGAGCAAAACTGACTGATGGTATAGCAAAAAGATTTACTGGTTTGGGAATTAAAGATTATCAAGTACAAGATGTATTACATAAACTAGAATTGATTTCAAAAAACCCAAAGGAATGGAATGATTCTGATATCCAAACTTTTGTTAAAGAATTAAGAAAAAGCACAAAACCCATAATAATTGCAGCAAACAAAGCAGACCTTTGCAAAGATCTTGATATAATTAAAAAAATTCCTAACACTATTGTAGTTCCTTGTAGTGCTGAAACTGAATTGTTGTTACGAAAAGCTGCCAAAGCTGGGATTGTAAATTATAAATCTGGAGATGAGCAATTTTCTATAGTGGAAAATAAGGAAATACTGCCACAACAACAAAAAGCACTAGACTTGGTAAACACGGTGTTTTCAAAAATCCACTCAACTGGAATTCAAAAAATTTTAAACATTGCAGTATTTGATTTGTTAAAACTTATTGTTGTTTTTCCTGTAGAAGATGAGACAAAACTAACAAACAAAAATGGTGATATTTTACCTGATGCAAAACTGTTACCGCAAAATTCTACTGCAAAAGATTTGGCAGGTTTGATTCATGCAGACATTGCCAAGGGATTTCTACATGCAATTGACTGTAAAACAAAACAAAGAATCGGCGGTGATCACAAGCTAAAAAATGGCGATGTGATCAAAATTGTTTCAACATTAAGTAGAGGATAATATGATTGGTCTAGGCGTTGAAAGTACAGCTCATACCTTCTCTTGTGCAATATTGGAAAAAAAAGGAAAACAAGGAAAAATTCTATCTGATGTGAGAAAAATTTATCGCCCTCCTGAAGGTGAAGGAATTCATCCAAGAGAAGCATCACGTCATCATGTTGAAAATAGTGCTATTGTGTTATCTGAGTGCCTTCAAGAGGCTGGGGTTACAATCAAAGATCTTGATATTATCTCATATGCAGCAGGACCAGGACTTGGTCCTTGTCTGAGAGTAGGAGCAGTAGTTGCACGTTCTCTAGCCTCTTATTACAATATTCCAATATATCCTGTAAATCACGCAATTGGACATATTGAATTAGGAAAACTACTAACTGGCGCAAAAAATCCACTAGTTCTTCTAGTCTCTGGAGGACATACAATGCTACTTGCATTTCTAAATAAACAATGGCGAGTTTTTGGAGAAACTTTGGATATTACATTGGGTCAGCTACTTGATCAATTTGGAAGATCACTTGGATTTGCCTCTCCATGTGGAAAAAACATTGAAGACTTAGCTTCATCAACTTCTAATTATGTTCTACTACCATATTCTGTAAAAGGAAATGATGTATCGTTTTCTGGGTTATTATCTGCAACAAAATTACTTGTACAAAAAAGTAAAGCAGATGCCTGCTTTTCATTACAAGAAACAGCGTTTGCAATGATTAGTGAGACAGTAGAACGGGCGTTATCATTTACTAGAAAAAAAGAATTACTAATAGTTGGTGGTGTTGCTGCAAACAAAAGATTATCTGAAATGCTACAAGACGTTTGTAAGAGACATGGCTGTAAATTTTTTGTAGCTCCACAAAAATATGCTGGTGATTGTGGTAGCCAGATATGTTGGACAGGTTTATTAGAATCCCAAGTAAAAAAAGGTGTTTCTCTAGAAGAGACTTTTGTCACACAATCATGGCGCTTGGATTCAGTTAAAGTGGATTATTGATTTTTATGTTCTTCTATTGCATTTTCAATATTTTTTAGCCAATCTTTAGTATTGAACACACCAAATTTGTATGTCTGTTCTACTTCTTTTATTTTGGCAGTAAAACATACTTTTTTTATCAATCTTCCTTCTTTCCAAGATTTGCTTATTTCGCCTAATGGAATATCCATTATCGTATCTCCAAAACGTTTTGAAAAATCCATCATTCTTGATTGTGTCTTATCAAATGCTAACCTTCTATTTGTTAGAGTTAGAATCCCTGCACCAAGTTTGTCTTCATTACAATCTTCTTGTTTTAGTCTTTTTTCTCCTTCTTCCATGATTATCTTTTAATCATATTCATTAGGTTATAATTTTAATGAAAAAATCAAACAACTGATCTACATTTTAAAATTAAATCATACGTGATATAGTCATAATGTTATCAAAAATACAAACTACATATTGTGAATAAATAATAATATCAATTCCTAAATTTGATTATGCTCCAACTAGAGGATTAAATGATCTTTTTGCAGGCTTGGTTGAATCTAGTCACAACTCACCAACCAATACAATTCATCACTAAAAATTAATGTCTTTAACATTAAAACCGTAAATCTAAGTTAATATGTTATTAATATATGACAATGTATTATTAATGTATGACAATGTATTATTAATATATGATAATGTACTATTAATGTATGATAATGTTAGATGACACTTTATTGCTCTGGAAATGTAATTGATAATGGTTGATGATATTACAGATAATCATGAGAATCTAACAGAGAGTAAAAAAACTACAGCTGAAAACATGATAGAAAGAGAACGAAATGAAGCTGAAAATTTGGTAGAAAGAGAACTGGTTGAAGCTGAAAACATGATAAAAAGAGAACGGATTGAAGCTGAAAACATGATAACATCTGGACGTGTTGAAGCTGAAAATATTATGAATATTGCATTTGCTGAATCTGAAAGTATTATATGTAATGCTGTACGTGAATCTGAAAATATAATAAATCACATAGTGACAGAAAACAAGAATCTGAAAGATAATGTACTGATCGAAATTAAAAATCTGAAAGAAACTGCAAACATTGAAATTAAAAATCTGAAAAAATTAGTAATAGTTTCTACAGAAAATATAAAAAATATTGAAAAAACAGAAGCGCACAATAGGGAAAAAGCTGCACAAACTTTATCTAATAATCTAAGAAGAACCGCAAAGATTAAAGCGGCAAATCTAAAACAAACCGCAAAAGTTACAGCAGAAAATCTAAGAAGAATCATAGAAATAGAATCGGCAAATCTAAAACAAACCGCAAAAGTTACAGCAGAGAATCTAAGAAGAACCGCAGAAATAGAATCGGCAAATCTAAAACAAACCGCAAATACAATATCTCTGAATTTAATAGAAAATGCAAAGATAACATTTGAAAATATGAAAAAAATTGCAAATGTTACATCTGATAATTTACTAGAACATGCAAGAATTAATTCTTTACAAACAATAAAATCTACATATAATGACATGGAACAAATCAAAAAAATAAAATCTTTTCATATGTCCAAAATGCAAAATAAAAGATATCTGACTGTTATCATCACAACAATTATTATCATCTCAGGCGTTAGCTCATTTTATTTAAATGATCTAATGACTCTTGTTCCACATACATCTAATTCTCTTTCAACAAATTATCTCATCCAAAATTTGCGAGGAGATCCTGTTGATACTTGGGTCTCTTGGAAAAAACCCGATAATGGAGTATTTAATATTCATATTCAAAATTCCAAATATGTTACACAAGAAAGACTGGATGCTATATTTGACGCAATAATGACTGATAAAAAAATTGAATTGGATAACTCTATAATGCATAAAGGTCCAAAAGGAACAAACTCTACTTACTATGTTGGATGGCATGGGGCACTAAACAGTATCACATCTGACACAAAATTCAACATTATCAAAACTATCCACTTTCATGTAGATGATGAGGCTCCCACTGGTGACATCATGATTGAACTTACGGATTTATCAAATCCTGATGGATATGCTGCATATACAAAGTCAATAGTGGATGAGCCAAATCATCAGATTCTAAAATCTGTCATAACTGTTTATTATGTTGATAAAATCAACCTTGAAGAACTCAAAACACTGGTGCGACATGAATTAGGTCATGCATTTGGATTGGCACATTCAACTTCCCCTGAGGACTTGATGGCTCCGATAATTACTACTGATTATCCATACATCTCGAAATGTGATTTGGATGCAATAATTTACTTGTATGACGGCGGAGAATCAAGCAAGGTAATATGTGAGAAATAATCATATTTTCTATGACTTATTCCGCAATGGAATCTACACTTATGATGATTTCCATCATCTTATCATACAAAAAAGTGAAATCGTTTTTGATAAACAAAGTTCTTTACAGCAGATTACTGTGAAATGCACTCAAAATAAACTCTAAATTATAACATTTCAATTAACTATTTAATGAAATTGCTAAAAAAAGGGGCTGAAGCTGATATCTATCTTACACAATGGGTTGATTCACCTGCAATACTAAAAGTCAGAAAGGCAAAAAGATACCGTAACCCAATTCTTGATGCAAAGATTAGAAAACAAAGAACAATTAAAGAATCTCAAATAATTTCAGAAGTAAAATCATTTGGAGTTCCAACACCGCTTGTTTACTTTGTTAATTTAAAAAAATCCTCTATTACAATGCAAGAAATTCCAGGTAAACCTGTTCATGATTTACCTGATTCAAAGATAATTAAGTTATCAACAGAAATTGGTAAACTTGTTGGAATGATGCACAAAAATAGCATAATGCATGGTGACTTGACTACATCAAATTTTATCTTGTATAAAAATAAAGTATATGTAATTGATTTTGGATTATCGCAAAAAACAATCAAATCTGAAGATCATGCAGTAGATTTGAGATTAATCAAAGAAATTCTAAATAGTGCACATGCCAAAATAATGGAATCTACTTGGAAAAACTTTCTATTTGGTTACAAATCTGTAGTTGGTCCCACAAACTATGCCAAAATTATAAACTTGGTATCTATCATTGAAAGTAGAGGACGATATGCTACAGTCGTTTGATCTCTTTTTTGCCTCTTCAAATTATCACAAATATCAAGAAGCAAAAAAAATTTTGCACTCTTTTGGCATTAATCTTAGATTTTTCAAATATGAACTTGAAGAAATTCAATCATTTTCACTACAAGAAATTGCATCAAAAAAAGCAATACAGGCATTTCAAAAATGTAAAAAACCAATAATAGTTGAAGATGATGGACTTTACATTAATGCTCTCTATGGATTTCCAGGACCATACTCTTCTTATGTCTTCAAAACCATTGGTAACAAAGGAATTTTACAACTGTTAAAACAAAATAGAAAAGCAAAATTTGTTTCCATCATTTCTTTTTGTGATAATAAAAATTCTAAATCTTTTGAAGCAAAAATTGATGGAAACATTTCTAAAACACAAAATGGAAAAGGTTGGGGATATGATCCAATCTTTATACCAAAAAATTTGAATAAAACATTTGCAGAGTTGACTAACAAAAACGAATTATCTCACAGATACAAAGCATTAAAAAAATTTTCTAATTGGTATTTGCATAAGCTGAAATCCAACGGTCAATGACTCTATGATTGTTTTGCAATATCGCAATTCTTGAAACAAGACTTTCATCCATTATTGAAAATATTTGGCTCTGTTCAGCTATTTCTTCACTAAATTTTCGCACTTCATCCATTTCTAACATGTTTGAATGTTCTAATCTATTAGTTGAACGACCAATATGCATGTATGATTTTATTTCAATAAAGTGTGGACTAGCTTGCTTTAGCATTGATGCAAAAGCAGGAATCATCTTTTTTTGGTCATTGTAATTTCTTATGAGCGTAATTCGAAGTACTGTTCTTGTATCTAGTTGTTTTAACATTTCTAGCGTTCTATTCCATCTTTGCCAAGAATCATTGTATTTTGGTTTGTTAATTCTTAAAAATGAATCATAATCTGCAGCATTTGTAGATAGATACAACTGTGTTGGTAGTGCGTCTTCATCTTGTAATCTCTGAATCATATCTGGTTCCTGTCCATTTGTCACAAGAAAAATTGACTTGGTTGCTTCTAAAGACTTGAGATATTTTATTAATTCTGGAAGCTTGGGATACATTGTTGGTTCTCCAGAAAGTGAAATAGCATAATGGCTTGGTAATAATGATTCATCTAATCTCTGTTTGTCGTTTCTAGAATCTCCATAATATCCCATGATCAATTTTTTTCGTTCTTCCATCAGTTTAGTCAATATCTCTTTTGGCTCTGCCACTTTTTCTGGTTCCATTTTTATTGAATCATAAAATTCCATTGGTCTCCAACAATACACACAACGATTTTCACAATGCATTCCTGCAGGAGAAAATTCCATACAACGATGTGTGGAAATTCCATAAAATTTATGCTTGTAACAACTTCCTTCATGTTTGAAAGATTTTTTTGTCCAGTGACAAAGTTCTACTGTGGAATGATCTGCAACTCCGTACTTTGCTTTTTTTAATTGTTGTGCAATCCTTGGTTTGATCTGTATTAGTTTGTCTTCATCTTCAACTGTTTCCCCAGAACAACTCATATGTAAAACCCCATTTTGGTTTACTTAAATTGATCGAGATCTTTGAACTTGAAAATCATTCTCAAAACTTTTCATATTTTTAGCCTATTCCAGAGTGAAGTTTAATAACTGGATCTTTAACGTAAATTTAAGCTTTGAAAAAAATACTCGGATTCCTATTCGTACTTTTAGCTACATTAACCAGTATTCCTGCAAATCCTGCATTTGCAACTCACGATTTAGATCGTGATGGTATATTTGATGAAATTGATAGTTGCCCTAACCTTCAAGAAGATAATGAAGGTACAATTGATGGCTGTCCTTCTAACTTTGTCCCATGGTATGATGAGGACTTTGATGGAATAGAGGACGATATTGATCAATGTCCCAATGTAAGAGAGAATTACAACAAGTTCCAAGATGATGATGGTTGCCCTGATTCACCTCCTCAAACTGGCTCGGGAATACCAGATTCTGACAGTGACGGTTTTATCGATGTTGTAGATTTGTGTCCAACTCAACCAGAAACTTTCAATGGTATATCTGATACTGATGGTTGTCCTGACAGTTTTGGTTCTGGTTCAGATAGAGATAGAGATGGAGTTCCAGATCACTTGGATTCTTGTCCACTAAGTGCCGAAATTTATAATAAATTCCAAGATGATGATGGCTGTCCTGATAGTGTTACTGATTCCTCATTTGCTGATACTGATAATGATGGAATAGAAGACAAAACTGATTTTTGTCCAACTCAGCCAGAAACTTTCAATGGATATAGAGATGAAGATGGTTGTCACGATGTTACATTAGATAATACATTTACTGATAATGATGGTGATGGCATTGCAGATAAATTTGATGCTTGTCCTAATGAACCAGAAACATTCAACCGCTTTGCTGATTATGATGGTTGTCCTGATTCAATTCCTTCATTCTCTGGAAAACTAAACGATTCTGACAGTGATAGTATTGTGGATGCAGATGATACATGTCCATTAGAACCTGAAAGACACAATGGATTTGAAGATGATGATGGTTGTCCTGATATTCCTCCTTATTCTACCGACATAGATTCAGACCAAGATGGAGTTCCAAATAGCATTGATCAATGTCCAGCAATAAAAGAAACTTACAATAAATTCCAAGATTATGATGGCTGTCCAGACTTTGTCAGTTCAAATGGAGAAACACCAGATTCTGATGGAGATGGTATTAGTGATTATACCGATTTGTGTCCAACTCAACAAGAAACATTTAATGGAACTTTTGATACTGATGGTTGCCCTGATACTACCTCTATAACTGATAGAGATGGAGATGGAATTGTAGATGCAATAGATGCATGTATGTTAGCTCCAGAAACTTATAACAAATTCCAAGATGATGATGGTTGCCCTGATGGCAAATCTGGAATGTCTTTGGATTTTGACGGTGATGGTGTTGTTGATTTATCTGATAAATGCCCATTAGATCCTGAAGTTGTTAATGGAATTTTAGACTTGGACGGTTGTCCAGATGTTTCTGTAATGGATTCTGATTTTGATGGAATTAGAGATTCATTAGATCTGTGTCCTACTACATCTGAAACATGGAATAGATATCTTGACACTGATGGTTGTCCTGATAATTCTACTGAATCAGACGTTGATTCTGATGGAATTCTAGATTCTACTGATACATGTCCACTAATACCTGAAAGATATAATGGATTTGAAGACGAAGACGGTTGTCCAGACTTTCCATCTTATTTGACTGATGTTGATTCTGATTTTGATGGTATTGCAAACAGCAAAGATACCTGTCCACTTGTTCCAGAAACTTACAATAAATCTCAGGACGAAGACGGTTGTCCTGATTCATTATTTGGTAATAAAGGAGCTCCAGATTCTGACAATGACGGAATTCATGATCTTGCAGATCATTGTCCAAATCAAGCTGAAACTTTTAATGGAATTTTAGACTTGGATGGTTGTCCAGATAATTATATTCCTAATATTGATAGAGATCAGGATGGTTTACCAGATGCAATAGATGCATGTATGTTAGCTCCAGAAACTTATAACAAATTCCAAGACGATGACGGTTGTCCAGATACAATTTTTGAATCATTTGTAGTAGATTCTGATAATGATGGAATAGAGGATGTACTTGATGATTGTCCACTAGTTGTTGAAACTTATAATGGATTCCAAGACGAAGACGGTTGTCCTGACAGTAACATATCTCAACCAGATGCCGATGATGATGGAGTTTCTGATATAATGGATATGTGTCCAACACAAAATGAGGTTTGGAATAGATATGTTGATTATGACGGTTGTCCAGATACTGTTCCAACAGGTACAACTACTCTAGATAGTGATGATGATAGAATAAATGATGATGTTGACATGTGTCCTAATGACAAAGAAACTTCCAATAAATATCAAGATTCAGACGGTTGCCCAGATACTGCTCCAGAACAATCACGATACAAACATGATGCTGATCTAGATGGTATTATCAATGATTATGATCTGTGTCCTATGGAACTAGAAGATTATGATGGGGATAGAGATGCTGACGGTTGTCCTGATCAATAGGCGTATAGTAAAATGAAAAAATATCAAATTCTAGTATTTCTGCTTTTAATTACTTCTATTGGTATTTTTCAAGCCAATGTTTATGGTGTTGAAGACAATGACAATGATGGTGTACCAAATAACAGTGATCAATGTCCAAATTTGCAAGAAGACTATGACCCTCAATATGGCAATAATGTAGACGGTTGTCCCGCAGATTTTATTCCTTGGTATGATGC
>JBKKCM010000040.1:0-10411 GCA_046712755.1 Nitrosarchaeum sp.
CAGTTATTAAAGGGGATTTTATTAAAATCGATATGCCTAGTATACAAGACAAAACTTGGATCAAACTATGGAAAGAGAATTCTCCTGAAATCAGAGAGAGAATAGTACAATGGCGTAAAGAAAATGCCGTTATTCGAATAGATAGACCAAGTCGTTTGCAGAGAGCCCGAAGATTGGGCTACAAGGCAAAACAAGGCATAGTTGTTGTTAGAATGAGAGTTGGTACTGGTGGTATGCGAAAACAAAGACCAGTTTCTGGTAGAAGACCAAAACATCTCGGTGTTACCAGAATCAAGGCAGATGATGACATGAGAACAGTTGCAGTAAGAAGGGTACTACAAAGATATCCTAACATGAAACTTTTGGGTTCATACTTTGTCTACAAAGATGGTATGCATTACTGGTTTGAAGTTATCTTGGCAGATCCAATGCATCCAAGAATTGCACAAGACAAAGAATTACGACAAAGAATACCTCAGATAACTGCATAAATTGAAATCAAAATTATTCATTTCATTTCTTTTACTTTTAGTAATTACACCTGCATTTGGTCAACTTTCTGATAAAACTGGACTTGTAAATAGATTAGATGTAAAAACAGGTGGATATGCATTTGAAGTTGAAACTGTTGCAAACTTTGACATACAGGATTTTGAGTTTGATGAAGAACAAAAACGCCTAACTCTTTATGTTTCTAGCAGTCTTGAAAATAATTTAGGTGAAGTGTATCTTCCGCAAACTCTTTTGAGTGGAAATTTTACTTTTTATATTAATGGACAGGAATATTTTCCAACAATAAAACTCAATGATAATATTTCATTTATCACATTAAATTTTACCGGCTCTGGTAATAACAAAATAGAAATTATCGGAACTGACTATTTGCAGGGATTAAATCAAACATCCATTCCAATTGAAAACCAATTACCGGATAAGGGAGATGGATGTCTAATTGCTACTGCTACATATGGTAGTGAGCTAGCTCCACAAGTGCAACAACTACGAGAATTACGTGATACTCGACTACTCCAAACAGAATCAGGAAGATCATTTATGAGTTCATTCAATAATTTCTACTATTTCTTTAGTCCTACAATAGCAGACTGGGAAAGAGAAAATCCAACATTCAAGGAATTTGTAAAGATAACTCTAACCCCAATGATCTCTTCTTTATCAATTCTAAACTATGTGGATATGGATTCCGAAGTCAGTGTACTAGGATATGGCATATCTCTGATCATACTAAATCTAGGAATGTATTTTGTAGCTCCTGCTGTTGTAATTGTTGGAATTAGAAAAATTAGCTGCTACATTAGTCCATAACACGACAAACCTGTCGATAATACTAACACACATGTTCATAAAGCCAACACAAATGTCAGCGCGGCTTAATACCATACACTCCGATTAAACGGATAATGGCATACATAAAAAAAGCACGCCGTATTTCCTGTACTAGTAATGATGATTTCTGTTCTAGTATTTTCTGCCCAGAATGCAACGGCACTAGCCCCTACAGTGCAAAACATCTGCGTATCTTAATCTAAGCACACTTTCTTTTTTTTCAAAATATACATGATTCAATTGGTGCAACTTTCCTAATTCCATTCTTTTCAGACTAGTAAAATCAGTGACATTTCTTTAACCCCATCTATATTCCCAGTATATTGCGCGGGGGATATGATAATTTTCATATCTGACACGAACATATTCTTAAATCCTTAAGTTGAAATGATATCAGACCAAATTATTGTTATACGATGAACCTGAATTCATAGAAATTAAATTCTTAGCAGAAAAAGTATATGCTCATCATTGGCCACTTGATACTCCAAAATGGAGTGATCACATAATCAAGCAAGTTGATCAAGATATGAATACAAACAAAGAAAAAAAACAGATACTAGTCAAAAGTAAAACCATACTAATTGACAATTATGAATTTAAAGCCATCAAAAAAATAGGACTAACCATACCGTTATTTCAAAAACAAAGTACACTCGTCTTTGAAGGTTGTTTTGAAGAATTTTGGGCTCATGTACACATTACAACAAAAGCAAAAGACTATCTTGAAATTTTCAACAAACTTATGCATTGGAGATCAAAATATTTTCCAGACAGCATGTTGCCTTAGACTCTAATTTTTTTCTAAGTTGAGATTTGTTTTTATTTTGTTTGTGTAAATAAATTTGTGGATAATGCAAAAATTGCATTAATTGGTGGATTTTGTATTGTTATAGTGTTATCTGTAATTCTTGTTTTTTTATTAGATATTTCCTAAAATACTAGTATTTTAAAACCATAATCTGTTGGGAGAAAAAGAAGCACTAGTATTTCTTAAGAAAAGTAACAAATCTATTGTTCATGCTTGGGAATCTTACAAGCTAAAGATTGGTAATTCTGAGAACAAACAGCTAAACGATGTTTTCAGACAGATGTTTAAAGCATGGACATTATCAAATCAAAAAGCAATAGACCTTCTTGAAAACAAACATACGAAAACTGTAAAGAAAACACCAATACTAAAAGACAAAAAACCTGAAAAAAAATAATAAAAATTGAATTTCTAAATTACTCTTTTAATAATTTCTGAATCATTGCTTCAACATTGCCTGATTGTCCAAAAGAGACATCCCTTAGGATTCCTTTCCTATCCACTAATATCATAGATGGTGTTCCATGCAATGCAAATTTTTCAAATGTCTCTGCTGAATATTCTTTTGTTTTCATATAGTCTTTGACTCTTTGAATGATTTGATTTCTATAGTCTTCTGGCTGGGAATCAAATTCTGGAATTTGTCCATAAATGAATTGTAAGACCTTATCTTCACTTACTTTACCGTCTGTTTTAGCTAGCTTATCCATCGCAAGAGGAAATGGAATTTTATATGATAATTTGTTGCCATTTTGCAATTGTCCATACATTGATAGTGCATTTTGCGTCTCACCAATAACCTTGCCTGTTTCAGCTAGCATTTTCAAATTATCCAAAGTATTTTTATCATAATCCTCAAATGCTGTGGCAATTCCTATTACACGTACCCCCTCATCTTTGTATTTGTTGTAGATGTTGATTGCCTCAGGAAGTGCATGCATAAAACAACCAGGACAGTTCACCTGAAATACCTCTACTAAAACAATATGATCTTTTTCCTGATCAAAGTTTGTTGGGGCTCCTTGAACCCAATCAGACACTTCAAAATTTGGTGCTTTTTGTCCTATTACTGCACTCATTATACCGTACTAATTTTTTTTACATTAAATAGATAACGCATATGCAAAATTAGTGAATATTTCGGGTAACCTAATATAGGATATAAAAAACCTGAAAACAAAATGCAGGCAGTAACTCAAAGCAGATTGGATCTTTTTGCAGAAATGGAGGCAAAATATGAAAAAAAAGACACTGCATATTTTGTAAATCTTTTAACTCATCCGGATTATGTAGTGAGAACTCGTGCTACTTGCATTTTAGTTGACTTTGGAGGCGAGGACAAAGTTCCACACGTTGCTCAAGTTCTAAAAAATGATAAAAATGAACTTGTAAGACATGAAGCCGCATTTTCACTAGGTCAGATGTGCCTTTCTAGTTGCATACCTTCACTTGCTGATGCAACGTTGCATGACCCTAGCATGTTTGTAAGACATGAGGCAGCTATTGCACTTGGCGTAATTGGCTCAAAAGAAGCAAAAGCCGTTTTAGAAAAAGCATTAAACGATCCTGAATTACCCGTAGTGGAGTCCGCAGTGATAGCACTATCTAATATTGAATTTATGGAAAAATTAAGCACGAATGAAAAATTTGCAAAACTAACAGGTGGATAAGATG
Source organism: Nitrosarchaeum sp. (assembly GCA_046712755.1). Classification (GTDB taxonomy): domain Archaea; phylum Thermoproteota; class Nitrososphaeria; order Nitrososphaerales; family Nitrosopumilaceae; genus Nitrosarchaeum. Next base: position 3,830 of record JBKKCM010000040.1, read on the forward strand.
AATTTTACACTAGGAATTATTATTGCAGTTGGCATTTTGGTTACAATTAGTTTGGTTATGATTGCAATTGATCCTGGATATCTTTCAGAAATGCCAGTAAAACCAGTTGGTTGTACAAAAGAGTATGTTCCAATTTGCGGTATTGATGGTGTGACTTATGGTAATTTGTGTACACTAAATGCAGCAGGAACTAATTTAGATTATTCAGGCGAGTGTGTTGAAAAACCACTTGCAGATGGTTGGACACGAATGACATCTACACAACATCCAGGAATTGGACATGAATCTCATCAATCTGTAACTATTTTGCCATTATCTGAGAAAGTTTATTCTGGCACTTTACACTATTCAGCATCTGAGCCAATTCAACTAATCACTTTACATGGTCCACTAGCAGATGGAGAAGCAAAGGGGCAAGCAACTTGGACTCCCGATGGTGTAAGCAAATATGCATTAACATTTGTCAATCCAGATAATGCACAGGGAGAATGGAAATTTGCCGGTAATGCACTAGCAGTACATACAAAGAAAACCAAACCATTTACTGTTGATTATATGGTAGAATATGAAGAAAATACAGTTTCAGACACTGTAAAGACTGGTACCATACAATCAGTGCAAGACCCTGGAATGGGACATGAATCTCATCAACTAGTAATGATTCTTGCACCATCTGATGATATCTATTCAGGAATTCTTTCCTACTCAGCATCTGAGCCAATTCAACTAATTTCACTGAGAGGTCCACTTGGTCCTACAGAAAGACCTGTAGTAGCTTGGACTCCTGATGGTCAAACAATTTATGCACTAAATTTGTTTGATCCTGCAAATGCAATGGGGTCATGGGAGTTTTCAGGAAATGCTCTAGCAATTCACACCAGAAATACTACGCAATTTACTGTTAGCTACTCTGTTAGTGCAACTGCTGAATCAATTGTAACTCCACCTGTATCTGCAATGCCAGTACTTCCAATTACTCATATGATTTCAATTCCACAAGGTGTGTCATCTCGTGGCTGTGATACTACAAACATGTGCTATCTTCCATATTCTTTAGAGATTCAAGTTGGCGACACTGTTTTGTGGAGTAATGATGATTCCGCAGCCCATACTGTTTCTAGTGGAAGTCCAGATGGATTAGATGGAATCTTTGATTCTAATTTATTTATGGCAGGAACTACTTTTGAATTTACATTTGATGATGCAGGGACGTATCCTTATTTTTGTATGGTTCATCCTTGGATGACTGGCAAAGTTATTGTAAGTTAGATTCTAAATTTATTTTGTGCATATTTCTATTTTGACATTTTTTAGTTTCTATGTACTTTTGATGTAAACTCTTCCAATTTCAACATTATTTTAGTATTAATGAATTCAGTTTATTTTTGGAAATAAATGGGATTAAATGGTACAAACTTGTAATAATATTCATACTTTCATATAATTTAGAGTTAATACCTCCCAATTTTTAGAGTTAATAACTCTATAAATTAGGTTTTTAAATGATGTTTTGTAATATTTATAAATGAAAAGAGGACATCCAACAAAATCTCAAAGTGTTGAACTCGAAGAAAAAATTTACAGATGTTATTCACGTGGAATATCTGCAGAGATTGTTTCATATCGACTAAAACTGAATAGAAAAACAGTATATGCTTACTATAAAAAATTCTCAGATAGAATTAAGACCATAAACGAGACAAACTTTTTCCAAGTGCTCAAATCCAGAATGAAACAACTCATAATCAGTTACGATAATCTGCTACTTGACCTCTACTCTACACTGGATTCTATTGATAACCAACTTAAACAAAAAGATGCAAACAGACAGTCATTACAAAATCAAAAACTCTCTGTAATTAGAGAAATTAGGAATATTCTAAATGAAAAAGCAGAACTGGAGCTAAAAACTCCTCTAAATGACACCCTTGAAGGTGCAATGAACCAGATAATCTCAAAACATGAAAAATCTTGAAAAAACTGTGAATCACGTCCAAAAAAGAATTGAAGCGTGCCTTGCTTCAAATGGTATGTTTGACACAATTGGCAACACTTCTGGAACTTCCCAAAAAGAAAACCAAATAGCATCAAAGAATATGGGATTTCCAACCGATTTTGTTGATTTTAGAAGAATGATTGGCAATCCGTACTCCAAAACACTGAATAAATTTCAGGACATGGCACCGTTCCAGGAAGATTACCACAATGCGATTCAAGAGTTTCATTGGGTTATTCCATTAAAATCCAGAAAAATAGGCGCGACAGATACTGCCATTACATCATTTGCATTAAACTGCTTTGACCGATATACCGGACACGATGTAATGATAGTTGCAGGCAACGAGCTAAGAATTGCTAAAGAGATTCTTTTGAGATTCTACGAGTTCTTTACCGACAAACATCATGATGATGGATTCTATGCTTTCAAACAGATAGAGCCAGAATACATCGATGCAGGTTACACATGGCAGGAAGCACAAAAGAAAGGACAGAAGATATTTTATAACGATCTAATCAAGAACGCTAGGCTATCCCAAGATCCTGTTGTCGAATTTAAAAATGGAACCAGAGTGTTTGCTTTCGCAGCATCCAAACAAGAAAAGGCTCAAACCTTTAGAGGAACAGATGACGTTATAGCTATCTTAATTTCAGAAGCAGCACATACAGGAATGAAAAACGATCAGCCAATCATGAACGCATTAGAGCCAAACTTGGCACAAAGAAATGATGCTGACTTTATTTTAGAGAGCACTGGAAACGGTCGTCGTGGTTTCTATTTCAAATATTGGATGCAAATTATGGAACTTTTATCAAAACAGTTCAAAATGAGAATAGATGATCATCAAAGATTAGTTGACAAACTACATGCCTTATGGCACAAAAATAAAATTGATTTTGATTTGGATTGGTTCCCTCTAATGTGGGATTACAAAATAGGAATCAAAGAAGGAATTATTTCAGAGAAGTTTATCAATAGAGAGAAAAGAAACGTTGAGATTGACTTTGCTCAGGAATATGAGGGCAAGTTCACAAGCACCTACACGTCAGCTATTCCATCAGATGTTCTCACATTCAAGGACACAACAGATCCTAAATATGTCAAGTCAATAGATCTTAACGAGTTGACAGCCGAGGACGATGAATTTGGCTACGAATCAGAACAATTTGATGATGAATAATCATTAATTTAAAAAAGTTAAAGCTCAGTCATAATCATTATCTTGCCGTTTTCTTCGGTAAAGACTAGCGTCTGTCCTTCTTTTATCTTCATGATTTTTCTTACATTTTCTGGAATTGTAACTTGGAAGCGGACAGTAATCTTGCTTGCGCCAAGAATTTTTCCCATCAAATAAGATAAAAAAGATCATCAAGTCTTATATGTAACCATGAATACCAAGATTACCAAGTTATAACTTGTGACTAAAAATGACCATACCTGACTCTGAAATAACCCGATTGGAAAAGACTCTCAGTATCCATCTAAGAAAAATGAAAATAAAAAAAACAAAATCAGAGAGAATAGAAATGATAAAGGAAATACTACGAACTCAAAAGCAAACATGTGCTTTTGGGGATGGAGATGGTTCATATTGTTGGAATCACCCACGAAATAAAAAATTACCTTATCTCAAATTAGAATGGGGGCATAAAATTCCGTCAGTCCATGGAAGTATTTCTCAAAAAGAGAGCAATCTAATTCTATTATGTGCTAGATGCAATAATCATATTCAATCATCTAAAACCATAACAGAATTAATTCCTGAATTAGAACACAAACTTAAAGCATTAAAAAAACTGAATCGTAAAGGATAGATTCTAAACTCTTTTTGTCCTAAAATACACTCAAGAGTTCGTACCAGTGCGTACTCTCGGATCAAAGAATGAAAACAAGGCTCAATTGAATCACATCTAATTCATTCTTACTATCTTTGAAATCCCATCTTGCTTTGAAATTTGGAAAATATTATCCACATATGTCTCCAATTCCTTTTCATGAGACACCAAAATGATTTGCTCTGATTTTAATTCCTCTAATACTTCACGCATTTTTCCTAATTGATTCTTTGAAAATCCATCTGTCGGCTCATCTAAAATCAATAAATTAGATTTCATAGAGTCTGTCTCCTTTCTCATCAAAGAATTTAGTGTTAATCTATATGCTAATGCAATGCTTGTCTTCTCCCCACCTGACAAAAAACCAATCTCTTGCTCATATCCATCTTGATTTACAATAGGTGTGAAATTCTCATCAATCCTGGATTCTTTACTTTGATCTTCTACTAAAATAGAGTACCATCTACGATATGTTTCATTAAAGTTTTGCAGAATAGATAACAACACTTGCTTTTCAATTTGAGATATGGTTGGAACAAAAAATGATTCTAACCATTCCTTATATTGTGAAATTAGGTTAAATTTTTTCTCCCATTTTTTAGATTCTTCAATGTTTTTTTTATTTTGTATAATCTTTTCTTGCTCATTATCTAGTTTCTCTTGTGATGTTGCAAGAATACTTGATGTTTGGGTAACCTCCTTTCTTACATTATTTAGCTCTAATTCTTTTTTAGATATTATATCCTCTAAATCCTCAAATGATTCTAAATCTGATATGATTTGTTTTAATTCTGATTCTTTTTGAGATTTTTCTAATTCCATTTGTTCTCCTTCAATTTGATTTTTCTGAATTAATTTTTCCGCTCTTTGTTTTGTCTCAATAATTTGTTTAATTTTATCTGTGACACTTTCATGTTGCATTACTTTGTCTTTTAGGTCAGAGAAATATTCTACTGGGTTTTTTCCGTCAAATTCTTTTAAATTCTGAACACTAGACCCAATTTCCTTGATTTTAGCCTCAATTTGGCTTAATTTTGATGATTTTTCCACACATTCTTCTATTCCTGGAAGAATCCTCTGAATTTGTAAAATTTCAACATCATAGGATTCTATTTTTGATTGAATCTCTTTTGATTTTAATTTTGATTCAAAAAATGAATCTGTAATTGTTTTTAATTCCAAAGAAATTTTCTCAATCTCTTTTCTTTTTGTATCTACTAAATCATGATGACGACTTGCAGTAATCTCTTGCTTACAAGTAGGACACACATTTCCTAACTGTGAAAATTCTGCAATCTCTTTTTCCAAAGATTGTATCATGGTCTGTTTTTGAATTTTCTGGCCATTTACATTTTCTAGTTTTTCATTCAATTCTTCGGAGAATCTCTTTAGTGATTTTTTCTCTATTTCCAAATCTCTTAAAGTGTTTTCAAGTGACTCTATGTCTAAATTCATCTTCTCACCTAATATCCCTTTTATCTTTGAGATGTCATTTTGAATACTCTCTTTTTCTGATTTTACTTTGATTAAATCATTGTTGATTCCATGGTATTTTTTTATCTCAGTTATTATCTCTGGTAAACTCTTTGTTGTATCTGGTTTTTTTATCTCTAATAATTTACTTAGTTTCTCATTTTTTTCAGCCATCTCTATTTCTGATTCTGAAATTTCTTGCTCTATTCTCTCTATTCTTGATTTTAGATAATCTATTTTCTCTTCAACGTTTTCTTTTTTTGATTCTAGTTTGGTTTTCTCGTTGTTTTTTGTCTGTAATTCTTTTAATTCTAAACTTTTGATATTTTCTATTCTTTCAAATTCTTTTTTCTTCTCTCGTAAATTTGCAATATCTGAATTTATCTTGATAATTAATTTCCCAGATTCCTCTATCTGAGATTCTAGATCAGAGATATTGCTAAATTTTTGCTGCAAAACTGCCATGGATAAGCGAATTTCACTTGTTATCTCCCTGGCATTTGCTTCTGCAATGCTGTAATCTTCAATTCCAAATGCCCTTCTGATTGTTACCAGGCGATTTTTAGAATCTAGTACCTCTTTCATGGCTTCCTGGGGTGTAAATATGGCATATCGGAATATTCTACTTACTGCCGTAGGCTCTGCAGGCTCGTTGAACTTGAGAATCTGCAATACTCGTTGTTTTAGTTCAGATGGTGATAATGGCTCTATATTATCTCCTATCTTTATCCAGGAATTTTTTGGGTCTTGATTAACTCCATTATTTTTTCTTTTCAGAGTACGTTTGATTTCATATTTTTCTCCATCCACTGAAAACTCTAAAATAACATAACCTGATTCAGATTTTTTTGCAAGTAGTGATTCTGCTTTTTGAGAACCCAATCCAAAGAGTGCAAACTCTATTGCCATAAGTATGGTTGATTTTCCAGAACCGATATCTCCCTCAAACAAAGAAATTCCACGAGGAAATTCAATCTCCTCATATGAGTAACTACGAATATTTTCAATTATTATTGAATTAAGAAGCATCTGAATCTATTCCCATTATGCCAAACGCATTTTCTTTTACTCTCTTGTTATAGTCTATTGCTTTTTCATTTTCAATTTTTTGCTGCATCAATACTGAAAGTAATTTCTTTGCCAACTGGACACCAGATTCACCAATCAGATTTTTTTGCTCAAATCGCAACTGTCCAATATTTTCAGAAAATACATTATTTTCAATCTCTTCTTTGTTTGCGCCTTTTGCCTCTGTAATGGAGTACTCTTTTGATG
>JBKKCM010000041.1:0-6900 GCA_046712755.1 Nitrosarchaeum sp.
AGAACGTACTGATGCAACAGCAAAAACACAGTTAGAATTCACTGATGCAACAGCAAAAACACAGTTAGAATTCACTGATGCAACAGCAAAACAACAATTAGAACTCACTGATGCAACAGCAAAACAACAACTAGAACTCACTGATGCAACAGCATTGTCAGAAAAACTAAAGGGAGTTGCAAAAGATGAGTTTTCTGCTATGATAACTCATGAATTAAATACGCCGCTTGTACCGATAATAGGATACTGCAAGATGTTCAAAACATCGATGCTTGGTAAGATTGACCAAGAACAGTTAGAAGCAATTGAAGTAATAGAAAAAAATGCTAAAAGACTTGAGACTCTAATAACTGACATTATGGATGTAAGAAAGCTTGATCTTGACCAGCTGAGATTCAAAATAGTTGTTCTACATCTGGATGAGTTTTTCTCTAATCTTGATTCTGACTATAAAAAAGTCTTAGAAAATAAAGGATGTCAATTTACAACAAATCTATGTGATAAGAATCTAGTCATAAAAACAGACAAATCAAGATTGAGACAAGTTTTTGACAATCTAATAAGTAATGCAATAAAGTTTGTCACAGAGAACAAGGGAAAGATTGAGACTGGTTACATGAAAGAAAACAACAAACTTGTTTTTTATGTAAAAGATAATGGGATTGGAATATTGCCAGAAAAACAAAAAAACCTTTTCCAAAAATTCTATCAAATTGATACGTCGGAAAGAAGAGCTGTGGGTGGAACAGGACTTGGTCTTGCAATCTCCAAAGGTATAGTGGAGAAACTTGGTGGCACTATCTCAGTTGAAAGTGATGGGAACACAGGAACCACTTTTTATGTGAAATTTCCATTATAATTGCAAATAGGGATATGAGTAATTTGCATGGTATACGTGCTTTATATGCTATTACTGAGATATAGAATCAGGTATGAAAATTCTCATAATTGATGATAATAAAGATATCACAAAAATGCTCTCCAAGTATATGACGATTAAAGGACACTCGTGTTCTGTTGTTAATGATGGCAGAAGTGGTCTCAACCTTATTGAGAATAAGACATTTGATGTAGTAATACTTGACCTTGCAATGCCCAAATTTTCAGGTAGTGATATTATAGATGCATTATATAAAAGCGGAAAAATAAAAAACCAAAACATCATAACATTGACGGCATCTTCATTAAGCGATGATGCTGAATTAAATATGAAAAGCAAAGGAGTTAGGTTATGTTTGAAAAAGCCAATCGATCCAGACGTTCTTTTGGGTCACATGCAACAGTTTGAAAATATAAAAACAATATGAAAGGACTTTCGATGAAAGACACACACGTAATTCGTGAAGCCCAACAGATCAAAGTGTTGGCAGATAAAATAACGAAAGCAATCAAAATTATAAAGAGCAAAAAATTAGAGCCTAGCTTTGAACCAAGCATGAAAACTCTAATGCGTATCATGAACGCCATGACAGAAAAGGGCGTTGGGGGCAAGACTCAGTTATCGCTTGATACTCATCTAAACTATACAAGACTTGCAAAGCATATTGTTTGGTTAGAGAAAAAAGACTTTGCTGAATCAACAATTGAAGATAACAAAATTAATATTTCCTTGACTGCAAAGGGCAGGGAATTTGCATCAATGATTTCAGACTAGAGGATACATTAATTCAGAACACTGACAAATCTGTCCATGATATTAACACATATGTTGATGAAACCAACACACATGTCAGCGTGGCTTAATATCTAAACCAGCAATAAATCTACAATGATTAAAAATAACATCAAAAGTATTTTTGTAATGTCTGTGCTGATACTTTCAGCTTCAAGCATAATACAAAATGATGCTTTTGCAGCAACAACATATCCAAACATGGGAACAGCTAACAACTTTGCAGTCTTGGGTTCCTCGACTGTAACCAATACGGGTAACACCATCATCATAGGAAATCTTGGTGTAAGCCCAGGTACCGCAATCACTGGCTTTCCACCAGGAACAGTAACCGGGATAACATACGCCGGCGGTTCAGTTGCAACTCGAGCTCATGCTGATGCAGCTACTGCATACGGTACTCTATCAAATGCAAGGTGCACAACCAATGAACCAGCGGTTGCAAATATAGGTGGACAAACACTCAAACCAGGAGTATATTGTTTTCCTTCATCAGCTGCTATAACTGGAACACTTACTCTTAGCGGCAATGGAGTTTACATCTTCAAAATAGGAAGTACACTTACCACAGCAGCAGGAAATAGTCATGTAGTTCTAACCAATGGTGCATTAGCTGAAAACATCTTTTGGCGTGTCGGTAGTTCTGCAACTCTTGGAACAGACTCTGTTCTCAAGGGAACCGTAATTGCTTACTCATCAATCACATCAACTACAGGCGCAACTGTAGACGGTAGATTGATTGCACTAAATGGTGCTGTTACATTGGATACCAATCACATTGCAATAGTAGCTCCACACATACACAAAAAGTAAACCCTCCTCTTTTTTTTAAATAATACCGTATCTGGAATCTTACCAAATTGAAATCAAAGAACTTGTCAAAAATCTTCATAATCTTTCAAATTTTTTTCACTTCCATGAATCACCTGAATGAATCAATTTCACTTAGAATCAATTCAGAAGTATTAAAAAATTGAGGGGTGATGCAAAATCAGATCAAATAATCTTGAATGGATTGATTCAGTAAATATTACACATGCATGCAAACTGGTATGCAAATGCCAAAAATGAGTCTTGACATAACAAAAATTCAAACACTGCTTGAGTTACTATTTTGCAAATGATTTACAAAGTAATTATTGTAAAATATCTATCCTCACTGACAAATCTGTACATGATACTAACACATATGTTGATGAAACCAACATACATGTCAGCGCTACTTAATACAATACACTCAATTAAATAGATAATGGCACACATAAAAAAAACACAGCGTACTTCTTGTATTAGTAATGATGATTTCTGTTCTAGTATTTTCTGTTCAGAATGTAACGATACCATCTCATACGATACAAAACAGTTGCGCATCTTAATCTAAAAATGATTTTTCCAAAATAAACAAAAACACAGCATGACATAAAATATCAATACTGATTAAAATTACACTTGAACAAAAACACAAAAAGGCATTTCAATCTGAGTGTGATCCTATATCAAGTCAAAAACTAACCAAAGAATGAACTAGCATACTCTTAGATTTGAAACTGTTTTTGTAACTTGAATTAGTGATAATATTGTCTTAAATCTTATTAGTTTCAAAATAACATTAATCCCTAAATTTTATACATAAAAAATTGGTAATGATGTAAAAGTTGCTGGTAAACTTTTATTGAAACCTATTTCACAATAATCTCTTGATAATATTTCCTAAAACCTATATCGTCTTAATTACCAAAGAAAAATAATATGAAATTTAATCAAAATATGTTATCTGGGCTAAATGGAATTATTCCTGGTGGTATTTCTGTTGAAGATTTTACTGCAATTACAAAAACAAATGCTATTGATTCACAAAAAATTCTAGATTGGTATATTAAAACTGGAATTGGAACAAAACAAGAAAACAAGTATTATTTTGAAGATGGTGATAAACTAAAAGTAGCAATTGAATTAATAAAAAATGGCGGTCCACTAGATGAAATTTCGACTATGCTTAACTGGAAAGATTTTGAGGGTTTAGTTGCTGAAATTTTATATTCAAAAAACTTTGTAATTATAAAAAATCTGATTCTTACCAAACCCCGAATGGAAATTGATGTCATTGGCATACGATTAGGCATTGCTATGCTAATTGATTGTAAACATTGGAAACGTTACAGTTCTTCTATGTTGTCTTCTGCAGTGAAAAAACAGATTGCAAGGACAAAACATTACATTTTAAAAACTTCAGGTGCCATAGCTGTTCCTGTAATTGTGACTTTATACCACGATAAGATAGATTTCATAGATAAAGTACCTATAGTTCCAATTTTTCAATTTTCATCATTTGTAGATGAATTTTATGGTAACCTTGATCAAATGAACACTATGGGAACAAAACTGATGCTTGATTCTACAATGAAATCAACACAGGAAATGAGCTAGGATTTGTTAATCGACTATATTTTCTAAAACTTCAGAAGGTTTGATTTTGTTTTTCATATAAAGAATTAGTTTTTCTAAATCTTCCATTGAATTATAAATTTTATTTCTTTGATACTCACTAAGTTTAGAGCCCATTCTGTGATCATACTCAGAAATTTCTAGAGAATATTTTCGAACCTCATCCATAAGTCTATGTGCTTCTTTGATAGGTTCTGAATAATTATCCCACTGGAAGGCAAGTTTTGAAATTTTTAAAGATAATTCAGAAAGTTGGATATCTTTAAGCAGTCCCTCTTCATCAAAATTTTCTGAACGCATCAAAATAGAATAGAGTTATCTGATAATAAAACATTAGGACAAAGAAAATATGACAAGCTTTTGTCATATTCTAGTCAGACGCAAGTTTCTAGGCACTAATCGTGGGTGTCCTATTTTTACTAATTATCGATAAAAGGCAAAGCTCACCTTGTACACTTGTAATGAGAAAAACGATTCTATCATTATGTCAATTTACGTTCAAAACTCAATAATTAGTAGATATTTGTTTACCTAGAGGAACAAAGTAATTATGAATAATATGACACTTCCAATCATAAACCCCTTTGTTATTTTTAGGGAATTATCCAGTGCTTTGGAATAATCCTCGTATATTCCAGGTCCCATAATTTTTACATCTGTCTCATTTTCTAAAATTTCAAATTTTGCTGATGTTGTTTTTGATTCGGCATCATTTGCAATTTCCAAATACCACTTGGATAGTTTTTCTGCACCTGTGATCAATCCTAGTTGGTAGTATCCATTTCTGTTTCTGGCTTTAACTGGTGCATAATGTGTATCTGAAGTGCAAATTTCTAATAATTGATATCCTCGCTTTGCAAAATTCTCTACAATTTTTTCTCTTACTCCATTTTCCATATTATTTGCATCTGCCCACCCAAGAAAGAATTTCTTGTCATTGATTTTTAGGCATACTATTCCTAGACCCCCCATTCCCAAGTCTTCTGTCCATACATCCATACTGTCTGAATTTGCATAGCCAAATTCTATAGGATAACTGTCCTTTGTAATTAAAGAATCAAGACAAGACTTTGCTGCTTTTAGCATATCTTCTCCATCTTCTTTTGAAATTTCCTCGCCCATTGCATTATGGCAATCAACAATCAATATTCTAACATAGTTTCTATTTTTGGCATACTGTTCTATTTCTTTTTTCATATAGTTTGGAATATCTTCCATACCATGTGGTGATAATGAGAGAAACAATAACGGATTATTTCCAAAGAGTAAACCCGTGACTCTGGCTTTGTTAATTTGAACAGTTACTGGTTCTGTGCATACTAGTCCCTCTTCTTTGATTATGCTTTTGTCTAGATTTTTCAAATAGTTTTCCACTTCATTTTTTGATGGAAGATTTAACGAGTGATCTGAAATACTGTGCATGACCATTGCTGAAGAATCTAGATTTTTGTAAATCAAGTATGGAATATTGCTTCCTCCGACTGGATGATATGGGCCTGGATGAATCTCAGGTAAGACCATCCTAAATTCGGTGTTTCCATTTGATGAACGTAGTCTTATTTGAGATGTAGATACTTTGGTTTTATACGAACGTTGTTCGATGATCTCTTCAGCTTCTGTAAAATCATTTCCTTGTGATGCCAAGTATGCTTGTATTGTTCTGTGTGTGCTTTCCATACCTGGTCTTCCCGCTCTATCTGTTAATACAGACCAAACACTGGCAATTATCAAAAACACTGCTCCAAATCCTATTGCCATTGGATTTGTCAACATTAAATCCCACATGTCATATGGAATCATTACTAAGAACATGGCAAGTGGTTGCACCATGCATATGGCCCATGCTTTTCTAATACTTGCACCTAACGTTGTGGTGAAAATTCCGATTCTAAAACTAGCAAATAGAAACATTCCATATGTTACAAAAAACAATGATACATCTTTTACTAGTACAACACTTGCAAGTAATCCCATCAGTAATACTGCGATCCACAACATATTTCCAAAAAGAGATGCGTGTAGTGATTTTGAATACTCTTTTTTTCTGGTAAATTGTGTATCAATTAATTGGGTTAATGCTAGTATTCCGATTACACCTAGAATTCTAAACCAAATTTCATCTGAGCCAAGATATCCAAAATAAACTGTAGATACAATTACTGCTGCAATTGCTAATGATCCTACCAGAGAAAAATAATGTGATGCTGGATTGATTAATGTAAGGGAAAACCTATTGTGTATATTTGAAACATCATCTGAAGACTTTTCCATGTTCTATCGTGGAGCCAAAAATATATCAATTAACCATGAAACTACAATTAAGCTGATTGGAACTGAAACAACAATTTTTGGATCAACCTTGAATCCTTTAGTCTCATCCTCAAAGAATCTCATGAGACCTCCACTTGATGCTGGTAGTGGTGCTCCTTTCTTTTTACTGCTCATGGCTGTTTTTCAAAGCTTGAATTTTGACATAAATACTTTATTGTTAATCAAGACTTTTCACCCAATAACCACGTCTACAACGGTTTACCACGGTCTATTCATAGTAGATTACGAATAGACCAAAGTCTTTTTGATCTACCAAAATAATACAAGTCTATGAAAACAGTATCTACAAAATTAGATAAACAAACCTTTGAGAAATTTCAAGAGATGTGCAATCAAGAAGGTCAATGCATATCTGAAGAACTTAGAGATTTAATCAAGAGGGATATTGTGGCATATGAAGAAGGATTAGAAATGGAAAAAGAAGAAACAGAATCGACAGGCAACCCGTCAAG
>JBKKCM010000042.1:0-6700 GCA_046712755.1 Nitrosarchaeum sp.
GGTATCTTGTCCTGTTTCAAGCTCAACTTGGTTACCTTTATCTAAATTATTGGAACTATCCATTCTTTAGGTAATGAAACAAGAATACTACTACCAATCCTTTGCAGGCGTCGAATAAATTTAGTCAATTTATACTAATTTAATTAATTTAAGCCATATTCTTATATTTTATGTAAAATTTAAACTGAGATTAATGGAAGCAACTGCATTTTGTCCTGCACATATTACAGGTTTTTTCAAAGCTTACTTGGAGGAAAATAATCAAAAAAATCCTGAAAAATTAGGTTCTATGGGAGCAGGATTTTCAATTAGAAAAGGAGTTACTACCCATATCAATATTTTACCTAGAATTAATCAAAATTCTAACTTTAAAATTACTACTATAGGCTATCAATCAGATAAGACAGATGTTTCAGAATATGTGTTAAATGAATTTCTGAAGCTTGGAGATTTTGAAAATATATTTTTTGATATTCAGCATGAGATCACCATACCAGTTGGATATGGTTTAGGTTCTAGTAGTGCTGTTGCATTGTCATTATCATATGCACTAGATCATGCACTTAAAACAAGATTAGATCAGGTAGCTATTGGTCAGATTGCACATAGTGCAGAGATAAATTGTAAGACAGGATTAGGTGATGTTTTGGCATCATATCATGGGGGTTTTGAAATAAGAGTTAAACCAGGAGCACCAGGAATAGGTCAAGTAGAAAAAATCAACACAAAAGATATTTCCATAATTATGATTTGTTTTTCACCAATTTCAACAAATAAATTCATTAAAGAACGTCTTTCACAAATTAATGGTCTTGGTGGAAAAATGGTAAACAAATTATTAGAATCAAAAAATTATGAACATTTTCAGGATATGTCTTTGGAATTTGCAAAATATATTCAAGTAATGACTTTGAGAATGGAAAATTTAATTCAAGAATTGGCTTCACATGGAATAAAATGTGGTGTTGCACTTTTTGGTGAAACTGTTTTTACAATGATACCAAAAGAAAAAGAAAAGTATGTTCTACAAATTTTAGAAAAATATCCTGAAGGAATAATCATAAAATCAGAATTGGATAATCTGGGAGCAAGAGTACTCAATAATTAATTAAATGCTGATGTCTTTAATTCCAAAATCACATCCTAGAGCAAAGTCTCTTTTAATTCGAGAAAAACTTGTTACTGGATTTGATCAGGGATTAGTAGCTAAAGAAGGTCTCTTAGCACATGGTAGAGGAGAAGCTTTTGATTATTTACTTGGTGAAAAAACAAGCAAGACTGCAAAACTAGCAATCAGAGCAGCTGCTGCACAAATTCTTTTGGCAGATTTGCCTGTAATCTCTGTTAATGGTAATATTGCTGCATTATGTGCAGAAGAAATAGTAAGGCTTGCTAATACATCAAGGGCAAAAATCGAAGTAAACCTGTTTTATACTAATGAGAAACGAAAACAGAGCATCATAAAGACTCTCAAAAAGAGTGGTGCAAAGGAAATTTTAGGTATAAATCGTAATTTATCCACCACATTACCAGGATTAGATTCAGCACGAAGAATAGTTGATAAAAATGGGATTTTTGCAGCGGATGTGGTAATTGTTCCATTAGAAGATGGTGATAGAACTATCGCATTAAGAAAAGCGGGAAAAACAGTCATAACATTTGATCTAAATCCACTTTCAAGAACTTCACAAACTGCCAACATAACAATAGTAGATAACGTTACACGAGCAATGGATTTGTTAATTATAACATGCAAAAAATTATCAAACAAGAATAAGAAGATACTTGAAAAAATTGTTCATGATTTTAATAACAAAAAAAATCTCTCAGATAATATTATTGAAATTAGAGATAATCTAACAAGGAGGCTACATATTGCATAAATCAGTTTATGACATTATTAAAATGAAAAAAGACGGAAAAAAGATCTCAGCAATTACTAGTTATGATTATACGCTTGCATCATTATGTGATAAATCTGGAATAGATATACTACTTGTTGGAGATAGTGCAGGAATGGTAATGCTTGGTTATGAAAATACTATTCCTGTAACAATGGACCAAATGTGTATGTTTACAGAAGCGGTCAGTAGGGCAAGAAAAAATTCTTTGTTGGTTGCAGATTTACCATTTATGTCATATCAAGCAAGTATTGAAGATGCAATAAAAAACTCAGGGCGACTAATAAAAGCAGGAGCTGATGCAGTGAAACTTGAGGGTGGAATTTCTATGTCAGAAACGATCAGTGCAATTGTAGATGTTGGGATTCCAGTAATGGGTCATATTGGTTTACAACCACAAACAACAATGTTATCAGAAGGATACAAAGTACAAGGAAGAACAAAAGACACCGCAATAAAACTAATTGAAGATGCAAAAGAGCTTGAAGAAGCGGGTGTATTCAGTATTGCATTAGAAATGATAAGTCATGAAGTTGCACAGATAATTTCTGAAACTATCAGTGTACCTACGATTGGAATTGGTTCAGGTGTTGGTTGTAATGGTCAGATATTAGTTGTACAAGATTTGTTGGGCATGTTTGAAAAAATCAAACCAAGATTTGCAAAAAGATACTTGAATTTATCTGAGGATATTGTAAAAGCACTTGAAAACTATAAAAATGATGTAGAATCAGGCATATTTCCTGCTCAAGAGAATTGGTTTTCAATGGATGATAATGAGTTTAAAAAATTACGAGAGTAAATTGGTAGCTAAAAAGAAAATTATCAAGAAAAAGAATCATCCTTCATTAGATATTGTAGGGTCTTATGGTGTTGAACTCTCTGAGAAAAAAATTGTTCTTTGTGTTGCTGGAAGTGTTGCAGCATACAAAGCAATTGAGTTAGCAAGATTACTAATGAGACATGGTGCTGATGTTACCTGTGTTACAAGTGATGCAGTTACAAAACTAGTACAACCGGATTATTTCAAGTGGGCAACTGGAAACGAAGTTATAACAAAATTAACAGGAGAACTAGAACATATAAAATTAGCAGATTATAATCAATCAGATCTTATCATAGTCTATCCAGCTACTGCAAATACACTTGGAAAATTAGCTAACGGTATTGATGATACACCAATATCGACAGTTCTTACAGTAGGATTTGGATCAAAGATTCCAATTTTGATGTGTCTTGCCATGCATGCAGCTATGTATGATAATGCAGCTGTAAAAAAGAATGTGGAATTTTTAAAAAATAAAATTGAATTTCTAACACCACAAATGACTGAAGGAAAAGCAAAAGCATCTGAACCAGAAGATGTTTTAGAGTATGTATTAAGAAAATTTGGATTTTCATCTATTTTAAAAAATAAAAAAGTGTTAATGACTGCAGGTCCAACAATTGAGCATATTGATCCTATTCGTGTAATTACAAATCAGAGTTCAGGAAAAACTGGTATATTGTTGGCTTCGGAATTAATTTCTTCAGGAGCTAAAGTCACTTTAGTTTATGGTCCTGGAATTGAAAAACCACCAAAGGGTGCAAAAACAATTAAAATTTCTACAAGTAAAGAAATGTTCGATGTTGTGAAAAAAGAGATGGCTAAAAAATTTGACATAGTAATAATGGCAGCTGCCATATCAGACTATACCCCAGAGAATCCTAGTAAAAATAAAATAAAAAGCACCAAAAATAAAATAAAAATTAGCCTCAAAAAAACACCAAAAATCATTGATCAGATTAAAAAATATCAAAAAAATATTTTTTTGGTTGGTTTCAAAGCCGAAACAAACCTTTCAAAAAATGAGTTAATTACACTAGCTAAGAAAAAAATGAATGAATCAGCTGCAGATATGATCATTGCAAACGATATAGGTTCAATTAGATATAGAAAAAATCCTGAAAGTAATGAAGTGTTAGTCATAGATTCACATAAAGTAATTTCTTCAGGATGGATAAAAAAAGAAAAAATTGCCAAATTTATCAGAAAAGAAATAGAGCAGAAACTAAAAACTTAAAATGAAAAAATCTGAAATTAGAAAACTTGTTGCAGAATATAAAGAAATTAAATTAAAGATAAAAAAAGTACAAAATAAAAAAATATCAGAGAAATTAAAAGAAGTTGAACATAAATATTTTCATGAGACAGGAAGAACTATTCAATCTGATTTCAAAGAGATTACATAAAATACATCATAAATTAACAAAGACATGGTGAAATTCAGTCATATCGAATATAAGCAAAGGAATATGGAAATATGGAACGAAATAGCACCACGATACCATAAAAGATGGGCAAGTGTAAATGAGGGCCCATTTCAGAGCAGTTCCAAATTAGTTCAGCTAGTTAATGTAAGTAAAGGCAATAGTGTTTTAGATCTTGCATGTGGTACTGGAGTAGTCACAAAAAAAATTAGAGATAAAGTTGGAAATTCAGGTTATGTTGTTGGAGCAGATGCTTCGGTTGCTGCAATTAAAATTGCAAAGAAATGGAATGGGTTAAAATCTAATTTAGATTTTGTAAATATTGATGCTGAAAAATTTAGTTTTTCTCATGAATTTGATATTGTAACATGCCAGTATGCATTATTCTTTTTTCCTAATGCGCTAAAAGCATTGAAAAACATTAGAAACAGCCTCAAAAAAACAGGAACACTTGGGATATCTGTTCATGGACACAAGGATAAAGTTCCATTTTTTAGTAATATTTTAGATGCCGTAACAGAGTTTATTCCAGATTATGTACTACCTGGTTCACCTAATATGGATAGATTTGGAACAAAAAATGCGTTAGACAACGAAGTTAGAAAGGCTGGATTCTCAAAAATTTCAATAAAGGAATTTACTTTTAGTTATAGTCCAGGAAAATTTGATGATTATTGGAGAAATTATCTAAAATACATTGCTAAACCACTCAAAGAAAAATTAAATTCGCTAGATACATTTAAAATAAAAGAATTGAAACAAGCAGTCAAACAAAATACTATTCCACATACTAAAAAAAATGGAGTAATTGTATTTCCTTGGCAAGTTTTAATTTTAACTGCAAAATACTAATTGATAGTAAGGAAACAAAATGGATAAAGATACCAAAAAGAAAGAAGAAAAACCAAAAAAATCAGAGTTTAAGGCATTCCTAAAGAAAAGAGCCCCAATTTATCTAGGCATAATAGGAATACTTGTGATTTTTGTAATTCCAGAATTAACAAAAAGTGATTTACAAAGTAGTTTTCCCGATAATTTAACAGATGAACAAAAACAAATTGTAGAAATTTTAATGTCATATAATGGTCCGAATGAAAAAGGATTAACTGTAATGAATGCTATAATTGAACAAATTGCAGCAGAGTATCCTGATGAAAAAATATACAATAATAAAAAGACAAAAGTGGATCTTGTTGTTTCTAGCACAGATGAATCTACAGATAGTATTTACAAAGTGAATTTGACATTTGAGTCCTATAAAGGAAAGATGGAATATACTTGGAATGTAAATCCAAATACAAAAGAAATTGAGGCTAAAAATTCAAATGCAAAACATGTAATTGATATTGTAAACTATTATGATTAAAATTAGATAGTAATTAGATCTTTTGTAAATTTGTGCAGAATAATTGGTTTGTCTTTTACAATTAAAGAATCTTCAATTCTAACTCCAAATTTGTTGGGTATGTAAATTCCAGGTTCTACTGTAAATGCCATATTTTCTTTTAGTTTGGTGTCGCTTCTGTATGAAATAGTAGGTAACTCATGAACTTCAAGTCCTATACCATGACCTGTTGAATGAATGAAATATTTTCCATAGTTTTGTTCTTCAATGTATTTTCTACATGCAAAATCTATATCTTTACAATCAACATTTGCTTTAACAACTTTTAATCCAAGTTTTTGTGATTCTTTTACAATTTCATAAACTTGTTTTTCTTGAGTAGATATTTTTCCAATTGCAAATGTTCTCGTTGCATCCGAGACATATCCTTGGTATCTTAATGTAAGATCAACAACTACAAGATCTCCTTTTTTAAATTTTCTATCAGTTACTTGCGCATGTGGTAAAGATCCATTTGGTCCCCCAGCTATAATCAAAGGATTAAGAGTGGATTTGTATCCAGTATCAAACATTTTTTGCTCCATTGCATATGACATCAAGATTGTTTGTAATTCAGATTCTTTCTGACCTACTTCCATTTTTTTATAACAAATATCATACATTTCATCAATTATTTTTGAAGCTTTTTTTAGAATATTGATCTCTTTTTCATCTTTGATTATACGAGAATTGTAAAATGGTTCAGTAGATGATTTTATTGTAGGAACAGATTTTTTGAGAGACGTCATTATAGAATAATTCTGGCAATCAGTGCAGACTTTCTTTTTTTTGATTTTATTAGCTAATGAGGAAATCAAACCCATGCCTCGTTCGGCTGTAATTATATCACAGTTTTCAGATTCTTCTTTGACACGACCAACTTCAAGTTCCGGAGCAATTATAGTAGTTTTTCCTCCTCTTTCCAACATTCCAATAGCCTCACCCCAAAATCCAGTCATGTAAAATAAGTTTTCAGGCTCAAATGTGACTAGTGTATCACAGTTGATCTTTTGAGCGAATTTGAGAAGATTTTTTCTCCGTTCCTTCACAAAAAAATATCATATCGTTTCTCAATTTATGTATGATGTAAAGTTTGTATAATGGAATTTTGATTTTTATGATTGTGACAGAAGAGAAAAAGAAAGTAGTTGCTCTATTATCTGGC
>JBKKCM010000043.1:0-28243 GCA_046712755.1 Nitrosarchaeum sp.
AATGGAAAAAGATGCTCACTTACGGATATAATCTTAGAGCAAGGAAGAAATGCAGAAAAAGGAACCAAAGCAACTTTGGATACAGTAAAATCATGCTATCAAAAAATTCTGGAATTTGTAAATTCAGAAAATAAAGAAGATTGTCAAAAAATCATAGACTTGCTCCTAAAAAAGGCTGAAAAGGCATTAGAGGAAGCTCTTGAGAAAAAAGAATTTGCTGAAGAGACACGTTCACGATCATTAGCTTTTTCAGGAGAAATTTTGATGTCGTATGTGATGAAGTACATTTTAAAAAGTAATGGAATAAAAACAGATGCAGTGAGTTATGATGACTGGCCAATAATCACAGATTATAACATAGAATCAACAAATTTTCTTGCAGCAAAATCCAGAGAAAATCTGGATAAAACAGCTAAACTAGTCGAAGAAAATGATGTAGTTACAATAGGTGGTTTTATAGGCAAAACTCTAGATGGTATTGCTACTACGTATGAACGGGGGGGTTCTGATAGAACAGCAGCTGATCTTGGAATATTATTTCATAAAAAATATGATACCATAATAGACTTTGAAAAGGATAGCTCTGTAGTATCAGCTGATCCGAAAATTGTTGAAACAGGACTGACTGAAGTGGATCAACTGTCATACAATGAAGCAAGGCTGGCAGGAATGTTTGGAATGAAGATTTTAGATCCCATTGCAATAAAGGAGATTGTAGAAAATGGAGTAGATATGCCAATTATTGTTACAAATATGAAAGATCCATCAAAGACTACTATAATCAAGAGAGTTCCAGACAGTAGAAATGATCATCCAATTAAGATAGTGACTGGAAAAGAAAATTGCGCGATTTTTAAAATTGAGACAAATTCAGCACAAAAATTACTAGTATCACTAGAAAAAGACAAGCGATACAGCGAATATGTGATATTATCTCCATTTACAAAAGATGGAGTTGAGTTTTCAAGAATATTATTTTTAGATGGGGATTATGTCAAAAGAAATGAAAAATATCTTCTGGCATTTGATCCTCTTGCATCAATTACATACAACCGAGGAGTAATTACATTAATTGGTGATGAGATGTGGAGAGTACAGCAAGTAGCATCAAGGACTAGTGCAAAGATTGGCGAAGCTGGACTGAACATATTGAATATGGATGCACAAGAAGAGACTTCAAGAATAATTATTGTAATTGAAGACTCTAAAGATAGCATCAGAAAAGCAATAAACGCGATACATAAAGAAAAATCTGAAATTAATTTTATTTAAGTGAAAGTGGCGTTACGGGTTTTCACCTGTAGCGCCATTAAGGGTTTGTTCTTGGACCATATCTAGACTTAGTCCGGCGTTACCCAAAAACACGCGTTAAGTATAGTTAGATTTTCTAGTATTTAGAGCTGATCTATATAGACAATTTAGCTACGCTCAGCTACATACCAAAGAATCATACCTATGCCAATTATTGCGTACCACTTGAAGTTTTTCTTGTTTAGAAAAATATTGGCTGAGGCTAGTTCATTTTGATAAGTAGCTAGTCTAATCTTTTTCATTTCAAAGGCCTGACCAATCAAACCAACTATTAAAAGCGCAATTGCTGTAAATCCCAAAATCCATTGCATATACTAGCTAGCAATTATGGAATATTTAGACACTTGTCATTAACAGAATTAGAATTAATAATAAAATCTAGAGAAATGTTGTCATGTAGTTAATTTCAGATTTTATCTACATGAAGTATTATTTTCTGGATTTGAAGATTGAAATATCGGATATTACTCGCTTCTTACGGTACTAATTGGTTGACGAGTTTTTACAATGTACCAAGCAACAACCAAAACTATTATGATAATTGCTATTGCCACAAATATCACAAGTAGATCTACTTGACCTGATGGACCTTTGTCACCTGTTTCACCTTTGTAACCTGATGAAGGTGGGAGGTGAAGGTGCTATTAATAGATCAACATCAGATAATGCAATAATATTTCCATCTAAAGTTTGAAGGACTGTATCTTTTGCTGGATTATCTTTTATATTTTCATCAATTGAAATTTTTAAAGATTTGTGACTATGAATAGCTTCAACTATCTTGTCATTTAATACTAGAGTACGAATGTCATTCAAGTCGTTAATTAAATCATCTCTGGAACTTGGCGGTGTAAAGTCAGTGATGTCAATATCATTTATTTTTCTAATAAGATTATCAACGTTAATTGAACGTATTGCCCTTACATTATCAATTGTAATTTCAACAGGACCACATAAAGGAGCATATTCCATATACAATTCTGGATTTTCCATAATCTGGATTTCAGCTTGTTCTTTAGTCAGACACCATTGTTTTTCTGGAATATAAAAATCCGGATATTCATTAGATTCTTTGTCTGATATTTGTACATCGGTAATACTTGGTGCCACTATTCTAATTATTTCAGATTGATTAACAGATGAATCAGAGTATGAAGCTGAACCTACAGAACGACCTGAGCTCCAATGACTACTTTTTCCAGTTGTATTCAGAATTAATCCCCACTCATTAAAACTGTCTAGTTCTTGTGGGTATGGTGGCGGATCAGATGATCTACAAACAACGTTACCCTGACTGTCAGAGATATTTCTTACAAAAGTCTTATTCGCTGGCCAATTGATAATAGATTGTGGTATAGGTGTTATTGTTATTTGGCCAGAACCAATGCCATAGACAATATTTTCTGGTGTGACATATGAACCGATTCCATTTGTATCAATTAAATTACTTTCTAAACCTAGTGTTGCTGTTTGTAGTACTGGTTGTGTATTGAAAATTCCAACGCCGGTTCTGGAATAATCAAGTTTTCTATCTGTAACTAGATCATTGAATTGACGCGAATAACTCATTACGCTTAACGAGTTGGGTTTACAGTTAACCTCATCGAATTTATCTCCGCCATGATTTAATCCGAGATTATGACCGAGTTCATGCATAGAGGTTCCAGCCTGTTCATCCGTATTACCAACAGAGCCATCAAATTGACCTAATGTAACCATTCCATCATTTCCACTTAATTCAGATATTCCAGAAGCCCCAGTTCCCCAGTATAGATCATGTGCCCAAATATAATAATAGAAAACTTGAGATTTTGCTTTATACTTGGCATCCCATTGAGTAGGAGTTAATCCGAGTCTTTCATTATCAGTTCCAAATTCTTTATCTTTGATATGAAGAAATCCAAAATCAGATGTCGCTGTGGATCCAGGAAACTTGATTAAATCTATGTGAGGTAAAATTTGTTCATCAATAATTACATGTAGTTGAAAACCCTGTGCATTTGGAACTGCAGGAGCATTGTTAAAAGCTGCTACAACTGCTTTTATTGCATCTAGATCTGGTTTGTGACCTTGCATATAATCAATTTCTACATAAATGTCCTTTTTTGTTGTAGATGGACATACTTGATCTCCTAACAGATTATTATTATAATTTTTATTTGGATCACAGGAGAGTGTGTAAGTAGTACCAGTTGGATAATTAATTACCAATCCAGATGATGTTTCCCAGTTATTACAAATTCCATCTTTGTCAGAATCGCCACCATATGTAGCGCTACATCCTCTTGCTGCAACCTGAGTTACTGATCTGGTGGAATTATACGGTGGTGAATCTAGTGTATTATCATCATCGTTATCAGCTATTAATACAGATGGAATTGAAAATCCAGGATATGTTACAGTAACTTGAGAGTTTTCACTAACTACCAATTCAGGTGGGAGAGGAGAAGACTGGGATTGTCCTGATGTTTTAAATTTGATAGAGTCACTTTTAAAAATTCCAGAAGAGCCATTTTGTTCTACAAGTTCTACTTGAATTGGCGGTCCAACAGATGGAGTAACGGTTGCTGTAATAGACCCAATTCCTGTTTGTGATGGATCAGTAATTGTGAGTGTACTAAAGTGATTAGTTGCAATGACATCACGATCAAAGCCATCCGTAGCAAACGCGGAATTTAAAACTCCTAGTAATACTAGTGAAATAATAACTGATGATAATATGAATTTACACCACATATTATAATATGAAAGTAATACTAGTAAATAAGAATATTGTAATTAGAAGCGATTTTTAACATCAAATGATCGCTCAAATAATTCAGTTGCCTTTTTGATCTCACTAGTAATTCTATTTTGAAGGTCTGTGTTTTCAGATCTTGAGACTTTGTTATAAGTTGGAGATGAGATAAATCCTTTAGGTTCACTAGTGATTTCTTTTCCAAAAAGCATTTTTTCTAGTTCAGTTTTGGCCAAAAGCTCTTGATGTTCTTTGTAACTTTCAAACCAGTTACAAAATCTATCACAGCCATGCATTGTCACATAATCAAGAATTACATCCTTTGGAACTGTGTAAATTTTATCAAATCTGTCATTGCCCATGTGAATGTAGATGTTTCCAAATTCATCTATCCATTTGTCTTCAAATATATCTATTTGAGTCAAAGTGAACAACCCGTGCATCTCCTTTGTTCCAAATGCTACGGATTGAGTTTTTGGAGGATTGAGGGATTCGCCTGTAATGTGAATACCATGATTGTAATAATTTTGCCATGCATTACCTTTGAAATCCCAGACATATGTTGCCACCATGTCAAATTTTAATGGCGATCTAAATGTATGATAAATAGTAAAAATCATGCACTGAGTATGAATAGAACCATCACAGCGTCCTCTCTCAGATTGTATTCTTACATTATCAAAGACATGTTCAGGATCATAAGTAGAGACGGTTTCCATTCCATCTCTAGTTCTATCAAGATTTATGGTTGCTTTACTGTCAGAAAATGATTCTCCTTTGGCTAATCCAAATCCAAGTCCAATATGCTCAATGTTTTGTGTGCCACCGTCTTCATAGACCTTTAACACTACTTTGTTTTCCTGACCGACCTTTACTTTGACAAGAGGATATGGAGTATAGTAAAGATTAACATCAACTGGATTATCATTGTATGAGAATCCATTTTTTACCATTCCTTTCAAGTTTGAATCAATTCCAAGAGTTGGAGGATTACAATCAGCACATCCTGAACCGCCCCCAGAACTATCAGAATTTACAGATGGAACTATAAAATCAACAATTAATCCAGGTCTGACTAGACCTCCACCACCTCTTCCAACAGGGAAACCTAGTGGATCTATAGCAGTAATATCAGTAACTGCAGGAGACCCAGATGACGGAGTTGCGGTTACTTCAACAGTACCTCCTACTGGGACTTGAATTGTAAATCTATTGGGATCTCCACTAATCAATCCATTTGTTCTGGAATTTGTTTGTTGATCTTTTACAGTAAAAATATCACCTGCACTTACATGTAAAATTGCATTTGCTGCATCAGATATAGTAGAAAAGGTAAGATGTCTTGTAAAAATACCAGTGTTTGGACCGGTTTCAAATAAATCAATGGATATGTTTCCTCCTCCCAATACTGTAGTATCAGAAGAAATTATTACTGAATTTCCTGCAGGAAGAGTTTCAATTGCACCTGGATTGCAGTTACCGATAAGGTCACCACCACATACAAAATCTTCTACTGAAATTAGTACAGTATCACTGATATCAAATTCAGTTCCATTAAATAACATGTGATCAATTCTAAAAAGACCAGTGGTTCCACCTGTCTCAGTTAAAACAAGATTGAGTGTTTCAATAGCAATACCACCGGGAGTCTTACTTTGTACAGTTACTGGTAATTGGTTAACTGCTGGATTAATAGCTAGACCAGAATCATTAATTTCAAACCAATTTGTAAGTGGATATATTGTACCAGCTTCTCCACGATCTATAGCATAGTTGGCAAATTCCCAGAAAAATCCATCATCAAATGCATAGATAATTCCTGATGATAAGAATATTGTAAATAGAATTGAAATTGACAATAACAGTGATTCTCTATAAAGATTCAAGAGAAATCCTCCATGAAGATTATGAGAATAGATGAGCTCATGCTAATAGCAACATATGATGAGTTTGCATTTACCCTTTTTGGTAGTTTATTCAATTTGCACATAAGACTCACTGTATGGAATAGACAGGATATGATAGTTTGAAACCCAACGAGAAATCCTTGACTTCTTTAAAGCGATAACCATCATGTCTTTTAACCATCTCAAAGAGATCTCCACCTACAACAAATTGGTTTTTTTCTGCCAAATGGTTTATTTTAGAACACATGTTTAATGGAGGACCTATATCATATCAGGAGACTCAGAAACATTTGATTTCATTATTAATACAAAACCATAATCGGCACTAACTCTAAAATCAATACCAGGTAGTCCTTCTCTGACTAGTTGTTCAGAGATATGTTTTTGAGATTTAATCATTGCCAAACTGCATTCAATGCAGCTAGTAAAACCATATTTGTTACCAGAACGACCAGACTCTGGAAAATAGTAAACTAGACAGTCTCCTA
Source organism: Nitrosarchaeum sp. (assembly GCA_046712755.1). Classification (GTDB taxonomy): domain Archaea; phylum Thermoproteota; class Nitrososphaeria; order Nitrososphaerales; family Nitrosopumilaceae; genus Nitrosarchaeum. The sequence goes on from JBKKCM010000043.1 coordinate 6,444, forward strand.
CATTTTTTATTACAGAACCACCAAATTCTGAAATAATTTTGGACATGGAGTTTAGAAATACTTGATAGTATCTGGATGATCTTAAGGATCCGATCTGTGCAGATATTTTTGTAGAGTTAACCATATCAACGATTCCAACGCAGTAGCTACTTGGTTGGGTCAAAAATGATACCAAATATTCTGAAGATCGTTTGGAATCAAAGATTTGAATATCGTTTTTTCGGTCAATGCCATGTTCTAGTTCAGGATATTTGAAGAATTCAGATTAGAAAGACAAATTTCTGTCAACATAGCCTTAGTTCATACAAGTAATTACCTGAAAAAATTGTTAAACACTACTTAGCTACATTGATAATTTTTTAGCTTGGGAGGGAATTGAAGATTATCAGAGAGAAACACCCAAGATAAAATATGATAGGAACAATTTTTGAAAATTCATCAGGACTGAGGTGAAATCATGGGAAGAGGAAGCGGAGTAATTATTTGCGGTTAGAAACAACAGTCTTGATTAACTTAGAAGTATCATTAAAAATAAGTTAATTAATTTACTTGATTGACTAAAGTTAGTTGTCCAGATCTAAAAGTTCCAATAAATCAGAGTTTATGGAAAATATTGCAGAGATTCTTGGGGTTTTAGAAGAAAAAAGCTTGAGCAAGGATTGGTTATTAGGGGAATTAAAAAGATATAAAATAAAATCACACGTGTCTGCATCTTCAAACAGCTATCAAATTCTAAAAAATTGTAGCCCTGAAAAAATTCAAAAAATTCTTGGTGTTCTAAAAGAAGATTTAGCAATAAAAGATGTTAAAACGCTTACAAAAACATTACATTGGTTTTTTATTGATATTGTATCAAGCTCGGATCCAAATCTTTCAGTTAAGAGCCAAGCAAGAAAGATTAATGCATTAAATGAACTAATTAAAAGAACAGATACTTTCAAGAAAGAGAATTTAGAGTATTTAATTATTTTATCAACTGGAGATGGTATGGCAGTGGGATTTCCAGACAGTCCTGAAAAGCCACTTCGTCTTGCAATAGAGCTGCATAAAGCATTAAGAAAATTCAACAAAACCCAAAAAGAAAAAGACAGAATAATTATCAGAGTAGGAATTGACACTGGCCCAGTTTATTTTATGAAAGGAATAAGAGGAGAAATTTTTTGGGGACCAGGATTAATCATGGCAAAAAGAGTCATGGATTTGTGTGGACCTAATCAAATTTTTGCGTCTGCAAGAATTGCAAAGGATCTAAGAAGTTTATCAGAAGAAAACAAAGCTACCATGCACCCTATCGGAGAATATGAGATCAAGTACGGTAAACTAGAAATTTTCAATATTTTTAGCAAAGAATTTGGCAACAAGACAATTCCAAAGAAAGGAAAAATAGCTAAAATCAAAGAAGACGATTTCAAAAAGGAGCCAGACTTTGAATTTGACAGTGTAGAAGTTCGTTTGGATGTTACTGATCATAAATCTATGATGACTCATCATACTTGGATTTGGGATGTAAGAAGTGTGTCAGATAGTCCATTAAAAGCAATTTTTTATACTCTGGGTGGAGACACTTCAAGAGATTTTTCAGATCTTAATGTTAGAGTCACAGATGATAATAGCAACTTGTTAAAAATAATTAGTGTTGATGTAAACAAACCACTTGAGAAGGCATTTCTTGTTGAAATAGCGCCACCTCTTAAAAAATATCAAAAGGGCAGATTATTAAAATTGGAATATGATTGGGAAGAGCCAGACAGAGTTTTTGAGTATAGTTTTTCTTCAAAGGCTAAAAAATTCAGATATGTCTTTACTGCGCCAAAAGAACTGCAGATAAGAAATAGAATTTTAGAAAAAATAAGAGATCGCGGCATTAAAAAAATAGCCGAGCCGCCTCCCAATATAAGATATCTAAAGGATCGTACTGAAATAATCTTTGAGACTGCAAAGAAACACAACATACAAGCTCACGATACATTTGAATTTCAATGGTAAAATTAACTTGTTATTTTCCTAATTTGTCTTCCTTAAAACTGCCAGATTCATTCCAACAATTGTTGAAATAATCCAAACACCATCCATGAAATTGAGGATCTTTGCTGTAAAACATTTCACTTAGATCAGATTCTCCATTTTTTGTGGGAAAAATAACACATGCTTCTTTTTCATTTAGTAATGTAACTATAGAAATCCTATCTGTCATTTTTCTCTCAAGGTTGCCCTCTCTAATAAATTTCTGAAAGTTTTTCTTTTGGAATATCTCCTTTCTTTCTTCAGGGACAATTGTAGATTCTGAAAAAATGGATTTTATTGAAATTCCAGATTTTAATTTACTTTCCACAACTTCTATGATTTCTTTTGAATATGGAACCTCAGGCAATAGATTAAAGATGTATTTTTCTGAATTACTGTGAATTTCTGTCCATTTTTCTAAAACTTTAACAAAACCTTTGATTTTTTTATGTTCTTGTAAAGAACCGAGTCTCTGAATAAATTTAATTTCTAAATTGCCCAAATCATGTTTCTCAAAAAAAGATCTATTTTCTGATATAAATGAAAAAGAAGGTAATATGTCACATATTGATTTGCCAAAAACTGTAAGAGTGAAGTTTGAATCGTTGTCTTTTTCTACCAGTGTATTTTTTAGCATTCGAGTGATATTTCTATGAATCTCAGGTGCTGATGTATCTAATTCCTGTGCAATTTTGGAAATTGTAAGTTTTTTTTCAAGCAACAAAAAAAGGATGCCAAGCCTTTGCTCACTTGCTAGTTCTAAAAAATCTTCAGCAATTTTTTGAGGATCCAGATTCACAGACTAGAATTATAATGACTAATCTAAAAAATTATGCTCATATCTAAGATTCTGGCCAGTTATTGTCACATTTTTGGCATTTGCCTCTAAAACCATTGTATTTAGGCTCATGAACGATAAAGGCTTCGAGCCAACCACAAATTAGACACAATAGTTTCTATGCATCTCATACATTACAAAGCAGTAATTTTGCAGATTAAGTTTGATTAAAAACATAGCTAAAATTTTTAGAATATAGCTAATTCTGCCAATCACAAAGATATTCTTTAAATTGGCATAGTATTTTCTCTCTCCTATGAAAGAAGTTGGCAAGATTTGGATGAATGGGAAATTAGTTCCATTCAAAGATGCCAAAGTGCATGTACTTACTCATGCCTTACATTATTCAACATCAGTGTTTGAAGGAATTAGATGTTATGATACTTCTAACGGTTCAGCGATTTTCCGACTTGCAGAACATGTGGATAGACTCTTCAATTCAGCAAAACTGTATTCTATGAAAATGCAGTTCTCTAAAAAAGTGATCACAGATGCGATTATTAAAACTGTAAAGGCTAGTGGATTAAAAGAATGCTACATTAGACCTCTAGCATACTATGGTTATGGTACAATGGGTCTTACACCGACTCCAAATAAAGTTGATGTGTCAATTGCTTGCTGGGAGTGGAGTATGGGAGAAGGAAAAGCAGGAAAATTCTCTGGTGCAAAATGTAAGGTTTCAAGTTGGATAAAGATAGATTCGAGATCGCAACCAACGCAAGCAAAAGCAGCATCAAATTATGCAAATGCTGCATTGGCAAGAGTAGAAGCACTTGAGAATGGATATGATGAAGCAATAATGTTGAATTCGCATGGAAAAATTGCAGAGGGTAGCGCAGAAAATATTTTTGTCATAAAAGACGACATTATTCAAACGCCTCCACTTTCAGCAGGAGGACTAGAAGGAATCACAAGAGATAGCGTAATCCAAATCATTGAAGAAAACGGTGGATTTGTAATAGAAAGAGATCTTGAAAGAGATGACTTGTATTGTGCTGATGAAATATTCATGACAGGAACAGCTGCCGAAGTAAAATCAGTTACACAAATTGACAAAGTAATAATAGGAAATGCAAAAATGGGGAAAATTACAAAAGCGCTACAAAAATCATTTTCAGATGTTACAATGGGAAAAGACGAAAGATTCTTGCCGTGGTTGACTTTTATCTAATTTTCCAAGAAGTTTTTTACCCACAGATATAGTAATACAGTATGGAATATTGTGCAACTGGAAATACACAAGAGATTTGTTGGTTTTGTAGAAAAGGTCGCCATGAAGATTGTATGAAGGAAATCCCGATGGATAACAGATCAGATGGTCCTCATGATTGCACGTTTGACACAAAACTTGTTCCATGTAAGTGCCAGCATTAAACAAGTAATATCAAATACAAGACACATGAAAATATTTTATGAATTACGATAAGGGGTTTTGGGATAAATATGCAAATGAAAATGAATCTAAATTCAATGAGGAGTTTGCAAAATTTGTCAGAGACTTGGTTGTTTCATTACGTTGTACAAGCGTATTAGAAATAGGATGTGGTACTGGAATTGATTTGAAGCTATTTCCAGAAACATTTGAGATTCATGGTGTAGATTTAAACGATACAGCACTAAATATTGCAAAAGAAAAACTTCCCAAATTTGATTTTAAAAAATCTTCAATTACAGATTTGCCTTTTGAAGATTCTTCAATTGATTTTGTTTTTACTCATCAGCTTTTGAATTATCTTGAGGATGATGTTTTAGAAAAAGGGATTTCTGAAATGCACAGAATTGCAGGAAAATACATTATGAATTGTGAGAGATATGATGAAGTGGAAAAACAAATCAATTTTAATTCAAAATTTCGAAACATGCAAAAAAGATGGTTAGACTATAAAGTCAAAATTGTAAGTAATGTAGATATGCATGAAGAGATAGAACCAGATAAAAGTAGATTTACTCTACTACGAAAACTATAGAAAAATATCTTTACTGTGAAATAGATTTGTGCAAGTCTACAGATGTTTTTGGCAATATGATTGAGAAGGTTGTAGGATTGTTTTTGACTGAAATTTTTCCATTGTGTTGCTCTACAATATTTTTGCAGCTTGCCAAACCTAATCCAGTTCCTTTTTGCTTGGTAGTAAAAAGTGGATCAAATATTTTATTCATGAATTCTTGTGGAATACCTATACCAGAATCTATAAAATCAATAATAACATCATCATGATCTGATTTGATCTTAATTTCAATGGTACCTCCGTGAGGCATTGCCTGAATTGCATTTATGATGAGATTGACAAAAACAGCATCAAACTTTACTGAATCACAATTAGCAATAACATCTGAATCAGAAATGTGGATTGTTACATCATGTGGCACAGTAATCTTATCTATAGAACCTAGAATCAGTGTTCTAAGAGATACTGTATCTAACTTTAGCGGGGAATTTCTAACATAATCTAACACGTCATCTACTTGATGAGATATTCTCTCAATGCTTTTTTCTATCAGATCAAGTCTTTTAGTAATTATACTATCAGAGATTTTTGCATCTGCAGGATGTTGTTTAATCAAATCAATTGACATTTTCATGACAGATAATGGATTTCTCAAATCATGAGCTAAACGCCCAGATAATTCTCCTATTGCTGAGAGTCTTTCTGCTTTGAGTACAGCTTGTGTTTGTTCCTCAACTAAATATTCCAGATTATTTCGTTGTTCTTCAAGTTCACTTGTTCTCATTTTAACAAATTGTGTTAAACTCTTGTTAATTATGAGAATGATCGCAGTAAATACTGCAAGCATTGCTACAATTCCAAACATAAGATTATCAACAGAGAGTTCTTTTTCAGAATCAAAGTAAGTTACACTAATCAAAGAAATAATAACAATCATAGAAAATATTATCATTGTGAGGGGAATGCCAAATTTGTTGATTGTTTCAAATTTTACACTCTCATGGAAAAATATTTCTTGATTTTTATCACTAGAATTATTTACTAATTTTAAGCGACTATGCAGAGAAAATATTAGTAAAAGAAAACTGTACAAATACATCAAGTCTACTGGATGTCCATCATAGTATGAGTCATCGAGTTGTGAAAAAAGATAGAATGTATCAGATACACCATAAATTAAAAATCCAAATAACAATAACATCCAAGAATAGCTAACTTCTTTTTTTGCCAGAAACATAATACCAATAATGGCAGGAATAAATTGGAATGATGACAATATCGGATATGAAAGTACAATTGATTTGGAAACGATATCTAATCCCCCTTCTGCTTCTTCTAAGGAATTAGAAGATGCAATCAGTGATGGAATCAAAAATGCAAAAGCCAACGTAAATGAAAATAACCAAATTTTTTTGGTGATTGATGCTAGTATAGGTTTTAGAGAAATTAAAAGAAAAATAACAAAGAAAGGATATGCAGCAATATAGAAAAAATCTGCCTCTGATGGAAATGGATCCACATGAAATACTTGATCATATGTTACCCAAAGTTGGTCAGCTATAAACCAGCATGAAGCCCCTATTGCAAAAAATAAAAATGCTTTTGACTGAAAATGTTTTTGTTTGTATAGTTTGATTGTAAGAATAATGGAAAATACAACTAACGTACCAATAGAAATTACGTTTACTGGCACAGAAATCCAAATGAATTGTGAATCATCTAGAAATGGTCTTAGCTGATAAACTAGAGTTATTACTATTAGAGAGATTATTAAAAAAACGATAGAATTATGGTCTTTTTTAATTGGTTTTTGCTTGTTTACTAAATTATCCATGAATGTAATCTCTTAATTTCACATATATGAAAGTAGTAATAAGATAATATGTTTTTATGAAATCTTGTGCTCAATATGAAGAGTCATTGTAGAAATCTAATTAATTATGAATAGATAATAAGTTAGACAAACTTAGTCTTTAATAATATCTTAAGAATATCATACATGTAGCATGTCAAAAACAATTCTAATTGTAGAAGATGATATTGAATTATTAGACTTGTATGCAGAGATATTACAAGTCAATATGTATAATGTTCAAACAGCTATAAACGGTGAAGAAGCAATAGCAAAATACAAACAAACACATCCAGACTTGGTAGTGATGGATGGATATATGCCAAAACTTGATGGATATGAGGCATTTTCTCAAATCATAAAAATAGACAAAAATGCAAAAGTGGTAATAATTACAGGTTATTCTGAATTTGAGGTAAAAAATAAAAAAGCACTAGAGCAAGGACTAATTTCTGTTATTTCAAAACCAATTGATATCAATACACTATTAGACTTGGCAAAGAAATATTCAAATGTAAAAAATTTGGAAAAACAAGATTCAGTTTCTAATTCAAATTTAGAAAGATCTATAAACTAATACAACAACAGACATTCTGAATATGACAAATAATTCTTGGTGGGAAGGATTACCAGAAGAGATTGAATCTGATTTAGAAATTTTGTCAGATTTAAAAAATCAGAATTGATTTTAAATTATTGTTTTCAAGGTATAGTTTAACAAAAAAAGCGGGTCTAGTGGGATTTGGACCCACGACAACCGGATTAAGAGTCCGGTGCGCTACCTGGCTGCGCCATAGACCCACAAAAAGAGCAAAACCTAGAGTTGTTATTAATCTTAAGATTGTAAAAGAAATGAAAATTTAGTTTTGAGCTTTTGCTTCAATTTCAGCATACTTTTCAAGAATTGCTGTAAGTGCAGTTGAAACTGGAACATCGTTCATTTTTTTCTTTTCGGCAAGTAGTTTTTGGTATGCATCTAGTGTGATGTATACTGGAATTGAACCATTTCCTTCAAGTAGTCCTCGGACATTGTAGAGGGCAGTTTCCATTCCTCTTTCAGCAGATTTTGCAAATTTTGCTTTATCCAAAATTGCTCCTAATGGACCAAATGGCATGGTATAATCTACGGACATGGTTACTCTGGTTAAATTATCACCCAGTGATTTGAATTCGTTGGTAATTTTCCAATTCTTAAATGGGCCTTGAATCTGTTTTGCAGAAATTCTTTCATTTCTGACAAACTCTGTTGTTTCACAATCCCATTCTAGTCGTTTACCGCTAAAGTCGCCGATTATTCTAAATGTTGTTCCAACACCCATTCCTTCTTTTATGTTCATAGGAATTACTGTCATACCTACTGTATCATTTTTGATTTGATCAGAAACATGTTCGGGTCTTGCAAAATAAGTAAATACATTTTCTACAGGTGTTTTAATATCGATTGATTTTGTTACGATAGTCAACGTTTCAGTCTCTTGCCAATAAGGATTTAAAGGTTTTGAAGATTTTCTTATGGAAATTGATTAACACTATATTCATGCGAAGATTTCATATTCATAATGATAAAATTACGATCAGTTGGCATAATGTTTATTTTAGTATCAATGATGGTTCCTTTATTTTCTGATGCATATGCACATTCAATGTTTAATTCTGCTGAAGAATTTCTTGGAGGATATAGAGTTCAGGTTGCAACGTTACCAGAATTTCCACAGATAGGAGAAAAATCGCAGATTCTATTTAGAGTTGGAGATAGTGACTTTAATGAAGTTAATGATTTTACAATGGGTGTTAGGTTTTTTTACAATGATCAACAAATTGATGCAATCAATCCAGAATCACATAAAGGCGGTCATTACGAGATAGATTATGTCTGGGAAAAACCAGGAAATCATGTTGTTAAAGTAGATCTATATGATATGGGCGGTAAACCAGGAATTCTGACATATACTTTTAACATGAGTACTCAGAGTCCATTTGGATATATTTTCATCATGTCAATTACAATAGGAGCTATTACATTAGGAGTAGTTGTAGCTTATATCTATCTGCCAAAAAAAATAAAATTTAAATCTAGAGCGTAGATTCAATCGGTTTTTTTGCAATTCTAAATGCAAACAAGGTAGTTAGTAAAACCATTGAAAATAATAGTATTCCAACTCCTAAATGAATTGCAACTAGTACAGCATGTAGTTTTAGATCAATTACCAAGGCACCAAGAGTAATTTGTGTAACTACAAGTGTTGCTGCAAAAGTACTTGTGAATTTAATTTTTCTGTCAGCATTTTTGTTAATCCAACTACCTATCGCAGTGGCAATTACAAGAGCACCCGTAGTTGCAGCAATTAGTCTATGGGTCCATTCAATGAAATATTCTTCATTTGGCATTATTCCATTTGGACATAGTGGCCATTCAGGACATGTCAAACCAAGTCCGGCTGAGGAAACATATCCTCCGATAAACATCAAAGAATACAAAATGATCAGAGCTGCCAATGCAAGATATTGTAATGCCAAGCTATTCCACTATGAATAAACCTTGCATTCCTTGCAAGGCATGTCCTGGAACAGTACAGATGTAGTAATAGGTTCCCGGAGCACCTGCAGTAAAGGTGACACTTCCACTTTCACTTGGTTTTAGTGGATTTGATGCAGCTGCAATAGCGGAATTCCAAAGTACACTATTGAAATCTTCTGCATCTGAGACAATACCAAATGCATGAAATGATTTACCAGCATTTACTGCAGAGAAAGTAATTTCATCACCAGACTTTACTTTAAATTCTGGATTGTGTCCTTCTTCGCCAGGTAATGCATTAAATGCCAGAGTTCTAAAATCAGATGATTCAATAAAATCTATACTAAAATCATGATGAACTCCAGTTGGGGCTGCTGCTTGTACGGAATTACCTGTTTGTGCTGCACCTACAACAATTTCTCCAACCATTCCTTGATCTCTGTGACCTGGAACTGTACAGATGTAGTAATAAGTTCCTTCCTCAGATGGAATAAATTCTGACATTCCACTTTGACCTGGTTTTAGTGGATTGCTTGCACTTGCAATTTCACTTCCTGAAATAATTCCAGTAAATCCTTCATCTGCTTTTGTTACACCAAATGCATGAAATGATTTACCAGCATTTGCAACATTAAAGATAATTTCATCACCTACATTTGCATTAATGACAGGATTGTGTCCTTCTTCGCCAGGTAATGCATTAAATGCCAGAGTTCTAAAATCAGATGATTCAACAAAGTTCAGAGTCACTTCTATTTCTTTTCCAGTTGCTACACCTGGTGCAAGTCCATGTTCAGATTCACCTGCCATTTGAGCAACTACTGGAGCTTGAGTAGATGTCCAGTAATCCCACATGCTAAAGAATATGACACCACCAACAAGGCAAATGCCTAACATTATTGCCATCATTTTTCCAGTTCTTGCGGAAGTTGTTCTGTAAATTTCTTGGTTATGTTGGTTCATTTCATATTCTCCTAATGATGTGGATTCTTTGATTCAAATGGATAATAGTATTTGCCACCGAGATTGAATGGATCGTCGGTGTCTGCTAATTTTCCTTTACCAGAACTGTAAATCATGTTTATCAAAAATATTACCATGCTAACACCAATGATCATGGCACCTACTGAAGCAATTTGGTTCATAGTAATCCATTCTGGAATTGGTGGATAATCGTAAACTCTTCTTGGCATTCCGTATAGACCAAGTACATGTTGTGTAAAGAATACCAAAACTGTTCCTACAAATGATAATACAAAGTGAACTTGTCCCATTTTCTCATTATACATTCTTCCAGTTACGTATGGGAACATGTAGTAGAGATAGCCTATAGAACCAAATGCAATTGTTCCCATTACAAATAGGTGGAAGTGACCAACTACCCAATAACTATCGTGTGTTTGAAAGTCTAATGGCATTGCAGCATTTACAACGCCACCTGCTCCTGCTGAGAAAAATAATGCAATTCCTCCAACAGCCCACATCATTGGTGTTGCAAATTTGATTCTACCATTCCACATTGTTGCAAGAAAGTTAAAGACATGCATGGCAGATGCGGGTACTGCAGCTAGGGTTCCGATCATAAATACAGTTTTTTCAGTAAATGACATTCCTGTAGCATACATGTGGTGTGCCCAAGACGAGAAACTTACCATTGATAATAATACAAAAGCAAAGATTCCAGAGCTGTGACTAAATATTGGTTTTCTTGAAAATCTTGGAATAATTTCATACATCATTCCGATTGCTGGAATGACTAGTACGTATACTTCGGGATGGAATGTAAACCAGAACAAGTGTGCATATGCAATTGGGTCACCACCCATTGCAGGATTAAAGAATCCACTTATGCCAAGTCTGTCAGTAAGTAGCATCAAAAGTGCTGCCGCAAAGGTAGGAATTGCAACTATAACAATTAATGATGATGTCAAAAATGACCAAGCCAATAATGGTATTTGGCCCATTGACATGTCTGGGTGTTTACATTTTAAAATTGTAACAACAAAGTTGATAGCTCCGAGTACTGATGAAACTCCTAAAATCTTTAGTCCAAATATCCACATGTCTGCTGCTGGACCTGGTGCACTGATAATAGAATATGGTGGGGTTGCATACCAAGTAAAGTCAGCAAAGCCTAACCAAATTAGTGCACCTGCTGGTGGAATCATCCAAAATGCTATTGCATTTAATTTTGGATATGCCATATCCTTGTATCTCACCATAATTGGTACAAAGTAGTTACCAACTGCAGATGCAAATGGTAGAATGAATAAGAAAATTAATGTTGTTCCGTGTACAGTAAATATTCTGTTAAACGTCATAGAGTCTGCAATTATTTGTGATCCTGGTAAGAACAGTTCTGCTCTAATTGCAAGAGCTAATGTACCGCCCAAAAACAAGAACGAAAGAGATGTTATGAGGTATAGTAATCCGATATCAGTATGATGTGTTGAGAACATTATTTGCCAAATTGGACGTGGCTTTTGTAATTCTAAAACCATTAGTAACTCTCCTCACTTGAAAGTTTGGATAAAAGGGTTAGCATCAAGACGATGGATCCTCCACAATTAGTTTACCACGCATATTATAATGAATTAGTCCACAATATTCTCTGCATTGAATATCATGCTCGCCAGCTTCCGTTGGTGCAAACCATACTGTATTGACTCTTCCAGGTATTGCATCCATCAATACTACGTAATCATGAATGTTAAATGAATGATTAACGTCCTTTGACATTATTTCAAATTTGTATGCTTTGCCCACCTTAACATGTAGCTCGCCGATTTCTTTTGTTCCATCCTCATGCTCAAATGACCAGAACCATTGTTGTCCTGTCACTTTGATAACTTCGGCATCTGCTGGAATGTGTTCAACTAATCTTTCGGCATTCCAGGCTTCTGCACCTACCCAAACCATTAAAGCTATTACAACGCCAACATAAACCCATTCAGGCCAGTTAGAATGATGTCCCATTCTACCATACTCCTTCCTTTTCATATGGAGTTGGAGTAGCCTTTGGATTAGATTCTCTGAATCTCCAACATAACCAAATTATAGTTCCAGATACTACTGCGCCAACTGTAAATGCAACAGTCATCATTCGATAAAATAAATTCCAAATTACTACTCTACGATCAAGATATCCTTCAGGTTCATCACCTGCGGCAAAGACGTAATCTGCTGCTGGAATGATTACTAAAATTGCCAATACTAAGAATAGACCAAGTATACTCTTCATTAGCGATTGAGAGACGTGACCTGTGATTTCTATTTAAGGGTTTTCAAGATTACTATCTACCAATCTTGATTGAAACGCGATGGATCCATTACATTAAGTCCAGAAATTGAAAATTTACGTTTGTGTTCTCTAAAGATGTTCAGAGATGCATTTGCAATAATTAATTCAAATAGATTCGTCGGTGTAAGATCTACTACCGTGGATAGCATTGCTTTGATTGGATCCATATGAGTTACAAGCACAACGTTTTGATCAGGATGATTTTCAATGACATGATCTACAATACCTAGTATACGTTTTTTTACTTCTGAGAAAGTCTCAACACCGTTATGGGCAATTTCTAATTCACCATTATAGAATTTCATAAAAACATTACCATGACTGGTAAATATTTCATCGTATGGTACGCCAGTAAATTTTCCCATATCAAGTTCAATTAGTCTATCATCGATTGTTACATCAATGGAATTGTGTTTGCCAACAATTTCTGCAGTGTGTCTTGCTCTTTCAATAGGACTAGAATAAATTGCAGAGATATTCATGTGTTCTAAGAATTTTGCTGCCTTTTCTGCCTGATCAATTCCCTTTTCAGTTAATGGCACACCTGGAGTTCTTCCAGTTAGAATTCTTTCAAGATTATTTTTTGCCTGACCATGTCTCAGAAAAATAATTGAACCCAATCTGATCGAATGCCAAATAAAGATAATAATAAGATTCTCAGGACAATATCATGAAAATCGGAATTATTGGCGGAACAGGAGGAATGGGAAAAGGTTTTGCTCTTAGATGGTCTCAAAATCATAATGTAATAGTTGGTTCCAGAGATGCCACAAGAGCATCAGATTCTGCAAAAGAATACACAAATCTTGCAAAAGAATCATTTGGACAAATTAACGGGACAATTACAGGAAACGATAATGTTTCAGTTGCCAAAGATAGCGATGTTTTGATTTTATCAATTCCTTATGAGAACATTGATTCTGTATGCTCAGAGATTTTACCTCTAGTCAAAGACAGTTGTGTAGTTGTATCGCCAATTGTTCCAATGGTAAAAACAGATGTAGGCTTTGAATTTATTCCAATTAAAGAAAACAAGCCATTCTCATATCAACTTGTTTTAAAATATATGAAAAACAAATCAAAACTAGTTTCTGCATTTCATGTCATTTCTGAAAAGAAACTTGTCAATCCAACAATGGTACTTGATTATGATATTTTTGTATGCGGTGATGATAAAGAAGCAATTGATGTGGTGAATGGTTTGATTAATGAAATTAAAGGATTAAGACCAATTTATTTGGGACCTGGAGAATTATCATATCTTGCAGAGATTTCAACACCGTTATTGCTAAATGCAATGATAAGAAACAAGATAAAAAATCCAGGTATCAAAATTATCTGAGTATAATTTTGCTAGTCATGAGTCACGAATATTATAGACGGGGAAGAAATTGGTACACTGCAATTGGTTCACTTTTTCTAATTATGGCAGGAATTGTTCTTGTCAGACAAGTAATTCTTTGGGGTCCAGAATTTGTAGAGGACTTTATTGTAAATTCAGAATTTACTAATGAGAAAATATCAATGGGCATGATTGGCTTTGGTGTTTTTATGATACTGTTGGGATTTAGAAAACATGAATCGCAGAGATGAATTTTTAAAAACTCAGAAGATTTTACATCTTACAACTATAGGAAGTAACAAAACTCTGCACATAGTACCTGTTTGGTATATGTATAGTTCAAAAAAAATCTATATCGGCACAAACACTAGAACCCAAAAGGCAAAAAACGTAAAGAAAAACAACAGAGTTGCATTTTGTGTAGATGTGGGAGTTAACTCTCCAATATATGGCGTGATGGGTCAGGGAAATGCAAGTATCATTTTAGAAAATAGCAAAGTAAAGCAAATTGCAAAAAAAATACTCGCAAGGTATTTCAAAAGCATGCAAAACAGATCTGCAACAGAGTTACTAGATGATACTGATTGTATTATAGAAATAGTTCCAGAAAAGTTATCAGTTTGGAGTTATTGACTGACAAACTCTTCTATTTTGTTCATTGCAGAATCTAAAATTTCAAGACTGGGCAGATACACCAATCTAAAGTGTCCACTGCCATATTTTTCTCCAAAGCCAGAACCGTGTACTGTTAGTACTCCTTTTGTTTCTAAGAGTTTTTGTACAAATTCTTTGTCAGTTCCAAATCTATTATCTTCAATCTTTGGAAAAGCATAGAATGCGCCTTTTGGATTTGGACAAGACAAGCCAGGCATTGAATTTAGTCGTTTTACAACTAGGTCTCTTCGCTTTTTTACTTCAGATACAAATTCAGAGATGTACCCTTGAGGTCCTCGCAATGATTCTAATGCTGCATGCTGAACTGGAAGATTTGTAGCAATTCTTACTCTGGCAAGTTTTGGAAGATTTTCTCGCAATGCATCAAGTTTTGAGGATTGATTAAATGCAATGTAACCAATTCGCCATCCAGACATTAGATGAACTTTGGAGAATCCATTAAGAACAATTACCGGTGAATCTCCTGCTACTTTACCAATTCCTACAAATTTATGATCAAAAATTATTTGATCATAAATCTCATCACAGATTATGTAGAGATCATGCTGATTTGCAATTTCAACTAATTTTTTAAGTGATGATTCATTAAATACAACACCGGTTGGATTATTTGGGCTAATCAAACAAATGGCAATAGTTTTTGAGGTAATCTTTGATTTGATATCATCAATGTCAGGTGTAGAGTTATCCAAATCAACTGCAAATTCTACAGGAATTCCACCGTGTAGTCTGACGTATGATGCATATGGCGGATAATATGGTCCAGGTAATAATACTTCATCACCTTCTTCAACAATTGATGACATTACCATATCAAGTCCTTCAGAAATACCGTTTGTAATTAGAATATCATCAGCTGAAATTGATAGTCCCTTTGCATTTTCTTTTTTTGCAATTTCTACTCTGAGTTCTTTGAGACCTTCTGATGCAGAGTAATAGTTTTCCCCTTTTCTTATTGCATTAATCATTGCTTCTTTTACATTATCAGGAGGTTGAAAACCGAATTGTACAGGATCACCAATGTTGAGATAATCAACTTTCATTCCCGTTTGTTCAACTTTTCTTGCAGCTAGAACAATATCCCTAATTGCATATTCAACACCAGCTACTTTCTTTGATATTTTCAAAGTATCTAGACAGATATTTAGGCCTGTTAAATTCTTACTTGTTTGGACTCGTTGCACAGTCTGGATAGTGCGAGCGGCTTCGAACCGCTAGGTCGAGGGATCGAAGCCCTCCGAGCCCTCTTAGATTATTTTATTAAACAAGCAATTCACTTACTAGATGAATTGAAGATTTCCCTATTCAAAATCGGTTTAGTGTTGAGTATAATTGGAATGATTTGGATATCATTTGTTTTTCTACAGGGAGACAGAATTTCTGAGGAAATTGTGTTAAAATCATCTAATTCACATGATATAGGATTGAATTTTAATGGGAAAGGTATTGGGTACTACAAAGTATTCATGCCGGAATTTGCGGGTGAGCAGATATTTGTTCAGATTTTGGATAAAAATCAGAATATAATATCTGAGGAAAGTGTTCAAACAAAGATGTCTGTAGGTTATTTTGATTTTGAAAAAAGCGGAGCCTATACTGCAAAGATAACAAATCCATCAGAGAAGCAAATAAATCTCCAAGTTGAGATTGGAGATGCAAGCTCTGAAACTATGATACCGCCAGGTATAATGATACTAGTAGGTGCAGTAATGATTATTGTATCATCGTATATGAAATTAAAAAATCACAGTATTGAGCAACCAGATAAAAATATCTTGTAGACTGGAAGACATTGTATTGTGTGACCAAAAATTAAAACTAGATTAAAGACAAGCCAGATTGTAAAAAATAAAAATGAAATAATTGAGAAGGGAAGAAACACTTTGAGTTTTGTTTTTTCTAGATTTTTTAATATTAAAAACCCACCCAATGCAGATAAAACTAGACCAAATTCTAGCAGTTGATGCGACCAAGAGATCAAACCATCAATTCCAAAAAGACTATGCGATAGTGAATCTGCATAACCTGCAATTACCTGAATTAGTGAACCAGTAATTACTAGGATAATTCCATTTTTTAGAGAATTTTTTGTAGAGTTTCTAAGTAAAAGAACAGTTCCTATGATTGCTGCACTAGTAGTTATTGAAACGCCAGTGTAAACTACAATGTGTGGCATACTCCAAAAGAATTCAGGCTCTTTTTGGAGATGAGATATCGCATCCCAAAAACCTGCAGATACAACAATAAAAGGTCCAATTACTGCAAGAATTGAAACAAGTGATACAAGGGTGCTAGTTTTTGCAAGTGAGGAATTTGAGAATTTTTGGATTAGTTTCATTTTATTTCCTTATTGATTACGATATTTGAAGTGTCGTAAATGTAACAAACAAAAAAATTAAACATTGTGGGTAATTTTGAGAATTAACTATATTAGATCAAAAGAATCAGAGATTCTATGAATCCTGGGATAGGGTTAATGAAAAGAAGACTGGAAAAGGAAAAAGATGCCATTGCTTTAGCTGTTTCAGGTATTGCGAAAAAACATGACATTCAACCAGAAAATATCAAGACATTAGAGACAAAATACGATGGAGATGCAGGAGATTGGTATGTTGCACTGGGATGGAATGAGAAAAAAGCCATTATTCAGATGGATTCTGTATTAGGAACAATTACAGAGATTAAAGAAATTTAATTACATAATAATTTCTTAGAACAATATGACTAGAGCAATTGTTCTTGGTGGTTCCAGAGGAATAGGCAAGGCAATATCAGAGTCACTAAAATCAATAGGAATTGATGTTTTTGCAGCGTCAAAAAACGATGTAGATACGTCAAATTTGGATAGTGTAAAAAAATTTATTCAGATTTATAATCAAACAGATGTGCTGGTTCTCAATACTGGCGGTCCTGTGGCTAAAGAATTTGCAAATATTACAGAAAAAGAATGGAATAAATATCACAATCAGTTATTTTTGGGATTTTGTATAATTTTACAAAATATCAAAATCAATGACGGCGGATACATATTTTTGATTAGTTCTAGTGTAATTAAAGAGCCTAATGCAAAGTTGATAATATCGTCTGCGTATCGTGCCGCATTTAGTGAGGTCTTTAAAATTCTAAGTAAAGATTATGCGGCAAAAAATATCAGCTGTATCAACATTGCACCAGGTCCAATCAATACAGATAGAACTAGAGAACTAATAGGAAACATTGAAGAGTATAAAAAATCATTACCGATGAAAAGACTTGGAGAGCCAGAAGAGATTGGAAACTTTGTTAAAGCTATTATTCAAAATAATATAAAGTATCTTTCAGGTGTTGTAATTAATTTTGACGGTGCTAATTCAAATTATATCTTTTAGATTTATTTTTTGAATTGAACATTTGGAGAATCTGGAATTGCAATCAATCCACCTTCACGTAGTTGCTGCAATAATTGCATTACTTCTTTTTCTACTTGATTTCTTTGCAGTCCTGTCTGTTGTGCAAACATTTCTACTAGTTCAGTAACTTTGCGTTGTCCATTACATGACTTCCAAAAGTCTACAATGGCTTGATTAACCATGAATCCCTGTTCATGTTCGTTAGCTAGTACCATTGAACCATCGTCTTGTTGTACTAGTTTACCAACTCCTTGTGGCAATGCAGTTTCATAATTGATTGGTGCAGGAGTAGTCATTGTTGCATTCATGTTTTTGATTTTTGCTTTTCCTTCTTCAGTCATGCTATCCATTGTCCATTTTGGTTCCCAAACAATGTCTACTTTGACGTTATTTACCCCTGGAACTTTTTTGGCATATCTTGTTACATCTTGAACCAATGTCTCATGCAGTGGACAGCCTTGTGTGGTCATGGTCATTTTGATATTAACATCATTGTTTTCCACCACATCAATTCCATAGATCAATCCCATTTCAACGATATTCAGCGGAACTTCAGGATCCATGCATTGTTTTAGGGAATCTTTTATGGCTTGTGCGGTAACAGTGCTCATATTGTTAAATGCAGTTTTAAAATCAATAAAAACTTTGATTAAATTAGCTTCAAATAACATTTTGAAAATGGTTCAATATACAATGATTTAACATGCAAGAAAATTAAATTTCAATCATTTTTTTGGTATTTTGAGGAGGATGTCCAATATGAACACCATTAACGATTTCTCCATATTTTGGTGGTCTGTACAAATCTTTGATATCTTTAATTTTTATTCCATCAAGAAGTTCACTTTTACAGAAAAATGCGTTAACTCCAGCATTGTCACATCCAACTAGTGTATACCCTTTGGTCAAGCTGAGATTTTTCAATGCCAATAAACTTGCACCAAAATAATTTGTGCCATCCCATTTTGCTTCCGGATCATATGGTACAACCTTACTTTCTGTTGGAAGAATAGAAGAGTTGTATTCTATAACAACCACTCTTGGTAAATAATCAGTGATAGATTTCCATACCCAGTAATCATTATAATCAATGTCAATAGACAATAAATCAAAATTCTTTGGGACATTATATTTTTGGAATAAGTTTTGAATGTTCTCAGCTGTAACTTTTTCTAATTTTATATCAGTGTGAAAGCGTCTTGAACGTTTGGTTCGTGATATTATTTTTTTTAAAAATGTCAAGTCCTTCCGTATGCTGCCTATCAATCCTAACTTTCGATTGTACCAAGCTTTCTTTATGACTCCTTTCCATTGAATATTTTGATCAGCCCCATAATCCATCATAAGACCTGTCCAATTCTTTTTTTCTAAAAGATAGACGGTATTGCATTCAAATCCATTTCCAACTCCAAACTCAACAGAAAATTTGTTTGTTGTACCTATCTTAGAGAAAATAAACTCAATAATTCCATCTTCCCCATTTTGTGAATAAATCTTCTTTTCATGATCATTTATGTTAAATTCATTTTCATTTTGATTCTTTTTCATATTTATCACAAAATAACAGTCTTCATTAAAAATCTTAATCAAATAAAATTAATGAGAAAATACGTGACAAAAGTAATTTTACAATAAAGCATCATAGAACTTTAGTTATCTTCAAATAATTTTTTGATAGATTCCTCATATGGTGGTTTTGCCACGCCTTTTTCAGTGATTATTCCAGATATTAGCTCAGGCGGAGTCATATCAAATGCTGGATTTATCACATTAATGTCATCAGGTGCAGTTTTTTTATCGCCAATTCCAGTTACTTCAGTTCCATTTCTCATCTCAATAATTACATCTTTGGCATCACTTTTCATATCAAAGGTAGATAGCGGTGCTGCAACATAAAATGGAATTCCGTGTTGTTTTGCCATAGTTGCTACTTGATATGTTCCAATTTTATTAAAGACATGACCAGTTCTTACAATTCTGTCTGCTCCAACTATTACTTTGTCTACAAGTCCATTTGCCATTGAATATCCTACGGCAGTATCTGGAATTAGACTGACATCAAATCCATCATGTTTTAGCTCAAATGCAGTTAATCTAGAGCCTTGCTGTACTGGTCTTGTTTCAGTAGCTATTACTTTGACGTTTTTTCCACTTTCCCTTGTTGCTCTAATTACACCAAGAGCTGTTCCATATGCTACTGTAGCTAATGCTCCGGCATTGCAATGAGTCATTATCGTATCATTGTTATCAAATAAAACAGAGCCGTATTTTCCCATGGTTTTATTGATTTGAATATCTTCATCTGCCATCTTTTTGGCTTCATTGATTACTGATTGTTTGATTTGTTCAACTGTAGTTCCAGAATTTGCAACTTTCATAATTTTATCCAACCCCCATTTCAGATTTACAGCAGTAGGTCTTGTGTCATATAGAATTTTTCTAGCTTTTTCTAGATCAGAAATTAATTCATCTTTTGTAGTTGCCCTGCTTTGTAAAGATGCTAAAGCCAAGCCAAAAGCACCAGATACGCCAATTGCAGGAGCACCTCTAACAACTAAAGTTCTAATAGCATCTGCTACTTGATTATAATCATCATATTTTACAAATACTAGTTGATTTGGTAATTTGGTCTGATCAATCATGATTACTTTGTTATCTTTCCATTCCACTGTTCTTAAAGAGGAATCAATTACAGTGTCGTCCATGAATCATCTCAAAATTAGGCTTTTTAAAAATCAATAGGAAAAACATTAGATGTTTCATATAGTGAAGTATAGATAGATATTTTATTCCAAATATTCAATCCAAATCATTGAATATTTCGGATTTAGAAAAATACGATCTACAAAAAATGTACAGGATTTATGATAATTGGCCAAATATTGCTAAATTGCATTATGAAAAAAATCTTGAAAAGGTAAATTTTACAGGTATTGATCATATTGTTTTTGCAGGTATGGGGGGACCCGGTGCCCACGGCGACATTTTTTCAGCAATTTTATCAAAAACAGATATCCATGTTTGTGTTGTAAAGGGATATCATTTACCAAATACTGTTGATTCAAAGACATTAGTAATTGCAATTAGTATTTCTGGCAATACTGATGAAACACTCAGGATTTTAGAATCAGCACATAATCAAGGTTGTAAATTAATTGCATTTACATCAGGTGGAAAAATGGAGCAAGTTTGTTTAGAAAAAAATATAGAGTTTAGAAAAATTGAAGAGTTTCATTCTCCAAGAGCATCTTTTCCATCTTTTTTGTATTCATTATTAAATATTTTATCACCAATTATTCCAATTAAGAAAGAAGAGGTGTTAGAATCAATACAAAAATTAGAATTTTTACAAAAAGAAATTTCTTCAGATAACCTTTCTGAAAATAATCCAGCACTATCTTTAGCAAAATGGATAACAGACATATCATTAATCTATTATCCTTTTGGATTGCAATCAGCTGCTATAAGATTTAAAAATTCCCTTCAAGAAAATTCAAAAACTCATGTAATAATGGAAGATATTGTAGAATCATGTCATAATGGTATTGTTGCATGGGAAAGAAAGTCCAATGTCCAGCCTATTTTGATAAAGGGAGCAGATGATCATGCTAAAACTAAAGAGAAATATCAAATTCTTACAGAATATTTTCAACAAAATGAAATTAAATACAGAGAAATAATTTCAATTAAAGGCAATATTTTATCAAAAATAATAAATTTGATTTATCTTTTGGATTACTCTACAATATACAAAGCCGTATTATACAAGATAGACCCATCACCAGTTAAATCAATTGACTATGTGAAAAATAGAATAGATCAGTTTGCTTGACAATATTTAAAGAAAGATCGAGAATAAATTACTAAATCACATATATCACATACTTAGTTTAAAGTAATAATGAGAATCCTAGTTACAGGTGGAGCTGGCT
>JBKKCM010000044.1:0-7820 GCA_046712755.1 Nitrosarchaeum sp.
CTCCATACAAATGCAGAGCCATCTTGGAATTCAGCCATCATTTCTATCTGTCCGTTCTTTACTCCTTCTTTGTATTCTCCGATTGAAGTCTCTAGTGAGCCTTGCATGAGTTTGACCTTGAATGCAGTATCTTGACTAAGTTCTTCACCAACAATTAAGATTCTTGCTTCTTGGATTATCGCCTTTGCTTCATCTATTGCCATTTGTGCATCTTCTCTTGTTATATCAGAGCCAGTTTTTTTGCCCAAATCCATTAGTGTTGCTTGTATTTTTGCATCAAATTCAGGATTTGCTTCTTTTAGCACTGGTTTCATAGAGTCATAGAGTTCTGCAATTGGATGAGTCGCATGAACTAATGCCAATTCAGCATTGTTATCATCTAGGTTCTGTTCAATTGCCCAAAAGTGTCCCAACGTCTCTTCAAGAGATCCTGCAAATGATAGTTTATCATCATAGATAGATTCTGCAAGAGCAAGTTGGGATGTCAGTATTGTGACTAGTGTTATTGCCACAACTATAGAAGTTATCGATTTAATCATTAGATTTCCAAGAAATAAAGAGGATATAACATGTACAAAGATTCTAGTGTATTATTCTAGAGTTTTAGAATCAGATGGATATTAAGATATAATATTATTCAAGTTTTAAAACAATCATGCCTTTAAGAAATTTCATATTATAATGGATTGTGATGGCTATGTGTCTGAACACATTCTATGTTAGCGCAGCAATTACATATAGTCGATATTACCAATCGGCATTTATTGCATTTTGCCAGCTCGTTTATCTCACAGCCACAAATTCTGCATAGTTGATTATTCATTTTATTCATAATCAAAAGTAACAGAAATCTCAGGTCATTCATTAGATGATAAAAGTGAAAGAATAGGCATTGCATCCCACTGGTACATATTATATTCTAAAATGCCAGAACAAATCTGGTCATATTTATCATAAAACTCGTTTGCTTCCTGTTCTGTTGCATCAAATACTGCCATACCGGTTGCATTGTCATTAAAGGCACCAGACCACATTATTTTTCCTGTAGATTGCCAATCATCGATTATGTTTTGTATTTGTGGAGTGATTCTTGTCAAATCATCAGGGTTTGTATTTTCTTTAAAAACACTAATCAAAACCCAAGGTTTTTTTGGAATTAGTTCTTGATTATTCATAATATGACTAGTTGTATTTTGTTATTAAAAATATAGAATGCTATATGATCATGTTACAATCTCATAGAACACAAAAAAGATAACACAGAATTAGAAATTTAAATTTTTATTTTATTTTTTATTAATTTAACTTTGAGGATTTGATTTAATAATATTAGTATTAGGATAAAGATTCAAGATGGGCTCCAAATCAGTTAATGTAATTTCGACTTTACCTATACGACTACGATATTGTTTTATTTTTTTTCCTTCAGCAGAAATCACAAATTTATCTACTTCAGCAAGGGCCAATTCTTCTAAATTAGACAAAGTTTTGTACACAGTAGATATTGAA
This sequence comes from Nitrosarchaeum sp., assembly GCA_046712755.1. Taxonomy (GTDB): domain Archaea; phylum Thermoproteota; class Nitrososphaeria; order Nitrososphaerales; family Nitrosopumilaceae; genus Nitrosarchaeum. Next base: position 1,510 of record JBKKCM010000044.1, read on the forward strand.
ATTTTTAATTCGTCCGCCATTTGTGTTGCATCTTTTGATTCATTTTTAATTGAAAACAATACAGCACGTGTACATACATTACTTAGAGATTCAATTATTTTTTGTGTGACATCAAATTCACTTAGTTGAATTATGTTGGGGTTTGACATTCAATCACTAGTTTGGCACCAAATTAAGAACAGGATCAGGTTTTCTTATGGAAATGTCAGCTTTGCTTATACGACTTTTGTACATTTTGAATTTTCTTCCTTTATCAGAAATTAACCATTTTTCTACTTCAATTAGAGTAAGTTCTTCAAGGTCACTTAATTTTTTATATACAGAACTAAGTGGGATTTTTAGTTTTTCAGATAATTCAGCTGCTGTCATTCCTTTTTTTATAATTGAAAATAGTATTGCACGTGATTCAGAATCAGCCAATGCTTCAATTACTTTTTGAGTAACATCGTATTTTTTTAACTGTGGTAATGTCAAACGTCGTGTCAATTAGATTAAAAAATAATACAGAGTTATTTAAATTACGTCACATCATTCTCGTTCCAGAGACTTGGAATATCTAATTAAAAGGAATGATTTCTTTATGAGGTTTGTAGTGATGCCACAAAGAGCCCAAAATAATGCCCAATGAAAGCCAATAAAGAGAAACAGTAAATGCAGACATTATTCTAAAATTATTAACTAAATCCATAGGAGCAGTAACTTGGTCAGGATTTTCAGGCATTGCAACAAATGTTATTCCCACAAATACCGCATATCCTACAAGAGCAACAAGTTTTTTTGTTTTTAGTTTTTGAGACATTTTGTAAAATCCAACAGCACCAAATCCAGAAATTGCAATAAATACCAAATAAAGAATTCCACGCAAAACTACAGTTTCAGGATCACCTACAGTGGGAGGATTTGCAGGGTATTTCAAAAATGGAATGAAGTAAATCGTCAACCACATTATTCCTGCCAAAACTAGAGCTTTTTTGATATCTGTTTTTCCAGGAAGAGAGTTTCTTGAAAGTGCAAAAACGATTCCAAATAATGCGCCAATTGAAACACCAAGAATTCCACCTGCAAGAACTTGTCCGCTCTTTTGCCATGTTCTATACCCATCATATTTTATCCAAAATTCAGGAGTGTCTTTTTCTTCACCTGATGCAAACAGATGTTGATTTTCAATTCCAATTGCCTGATCAAGGGAAGGTTCAACAAAGATGAGATTCACACTACCGTGAATAAGTCCGGCTGCAGCACCAGAAGATATGACAATAAGAATAAAAAGAAATGTTTTCATCAGGTTAAACCCCTAGTGACAAGGAAAACCAGCAGCGTGTCTCATATCATGAGTAAGTTCATGGATGTAAAGGTCTTGAAATGCTTCTTCACCATAAACCAGACTAAAGATATGCCCCTGGTCAAATCCAACAACAAATAATCCCGCTACAAAAATTATAGCTAATACTACAATTGCAGTAATCGGAATACCATTCTTAGATACATTGATTTGTCTTGATTGGGACATGTGAATCACTCTTGATTGAGCGTATTTAAATTCTTGGACAATTTATCCAATTAATAAAGAAAAATAATTCTACGCTAAAAATAGTATGTCAGTTTTAGATCTGACATACATCTACTTTTGTTGTAATGATGAGATTAAAAATCATAAAATGAGCAATGTTGAATTTGACCATAATCATGTAATATATGAAAATCAAACGTCACAGATTATCGAGACATCATTAATAGATCTGTATGGAACAAAGGGATACAAATCAATTATGCAAACAATGATAAAAGAATGTAGAAAATCTGAAAAAGAGATTACTGGAAATTATGAGTTATTTGCAGATCTAACACATGGAATTTTTGGAAGAGTCGGAGATGCAAAAATTCTAGATCCGATAAAAATGGAAATTGATAGGATTGGAATAAATGATAATGTTTCTACAAACGATATTCCATTGTAATATTAATTTTAAATATTAATCATCATAGGTAGGAGAAGGATAATTTATCCAATTTATATATAATTGCAATTAAGAAAAAATCTGCGCAAAAACATTCAGGCTTTACAAGACATAGTATCTAGAAAAGGCTCAAGCAAAGTTCTCACATTTAGTATTCCGCATGTACTCAAGGCATTACAATTGTTAACTAGAGAAAGATTTGTCAGCAGGGCAACGTTTGGAAAAGAAATTCATTTAGGAGAAGGGGCAGTCAAGACATTAATCTTACATCTAAAAGAAGCAAGGTTGGCCGATTCAACAAAATCTGGAACTTTTCTTACTGAAAAAGGGCACAAATTAACAAATCAAATACAGAGTGCAATTCCCAAAGAATGTAAAATTAAAAAATGCAGCATCATTCAAGGCAAATACAATCATGCAATTTTACTCAAAAACTATTCCAGGACAATCAAAGTAGGGTTGGAACAAAGAGACTATGCAATTTTGTATGGCTCTTCAGGATGCACTACAATGATATGCAAAAATAAAAAATTAGTTTTTCCAGGTGATGAAAAAGAGTGCTTTATCGAAGATATGAAAACGAGAAATTATCTTTTAGAAAATTTATGTCCGGATGAAGGTGATGTGATAATAATCTCATCATCAGATGATCCATTTGTAGCAGAGATATCTGCAAAAAACTCTGCGTTATGGACTTTGGCATTTGTTTAAGGCAAGAAAACTATTTACTAGAAAAAAAGCTTGGCAAAATAATGAAAAAGATCTATTTGTTTGCAATTCCAATAGTCATAGGGATACTAATAGGCATGTTTTTAGCATTTTATCCCCAATCAGAAGACGATTCAAAACTATTGACTGAATCAAAATTAATTCAAAATGGATCACCAATTATGGGAAATCCATCTGCAGCAATTACAATTGTAGAATGGGGGGATTATCAGTGTACCTTTTGTTATAAATTTCATCAAAGCACTATGAATACAATTAAAGAGGATTTTATTGAAACAGGAAAAATAAAACTAGTATTCAAAGACTTTCCACTTAATGGTCCTGACTCAGTTTTAGCCGCTGAAGCAGCGTATTGTGCTCAAGATCAAGGAAAATATTGGCAATATCACGACGAATTATACAAGAATTGGGGAGGTGAAAGGACGGGATGGATCACTCGTAATTCGTTAGACAAATTTGCTACAACAGTAAATTTGGATTTAGAGAAATTTGATAAATGTCTTGATGATCACAAATATCTAGAAAGAGTAAATCAGATGTATGAATTTGGTAAAGAAATTGGAATTGATGCAACACCATCTTTTTTGGTTTTCAGCAATGAAAAAATAATCAAAATAACAGGTAATCAACCACTTGAAGTCTTTCTAAAGTCTCTGGATGAGTTATAATTTTAGTGAGATAAAGAATTGAATCAACCAAACTTAATATTCGCATAATAGGAAGAAAATTCAAATGGAAAAGATCAATGTAGAAAAAATAGATTCCGTTAAACTTTATAAAATTAGAAAAATGTTGGAGGAGTTATCACAAAAATCAGGCAGGGGAACTGAACTAATTAGTGTATACATTCCAAAAGGGAAACAACTGCATGAGATTATTAGCACATTACAACAAGAGCAAGGAACTGCAGATAACATAAAATCAGATCTGACAAGATCACATGTTGTAGACTCGCTAGGCAAAGTCGTTCAGAGACTAAAACTGCTCAAAAAGACTCCTGAAAGAGGATTGGTAATGTTTTGTGGAGCATTGCCACCAGAAGGAGGCGGCCCATTAGGAAGTGAAGTAGTGAAAGTTTGGGAGATTGACCCTCCAAAAGACTTGAAGCAATATTTGTACAGATGTGATGATCATTTTCATGTAGACATTCTAAAAGACATGCTAAAAGACGACAATCTAATTGGGTTTTTAGCTATTGATGCCAAAGATGCAGGATGGGGGTTACTACATGGTGAAAAAATAGAAGTTTTATCACAAACAGGTTCTGGAGTAGCAGGAAAGCATAGGCAAGGAGGGCAATCTGCAAAAAGATTCCAAAAACTAAGGGAAATGGAGCTTTCATATTTTTACAACAGAGTAGCAGAAACTACTAGAGAGTATTTTATTGATATTTATCCTGTCAAAGGATTGATTATTTCAGGACCAGGTCCTACAAAAGAGGATTTTATCAATGGAAATTATTTGGAATATAGATTACAAAATATGATCATAAATACAATAGATGCCGGGTATTCAGGAGCTGAAGGGATTAGAGAAGCATTTGCAAAGTCAGCAGATCTTCTTTCAGATTTCAGAATGGTAGAAGAAAAGAAACTAATTGAAGACCTGTTTAGAGACATAAACTCTCATTCAGGACTAGGAGTATACGGACTCAAAGATGTTATTGAGCTTCTTAAAAATAATGTAGTAAAAATATTGATTATTACAGATGACACAAACTTAAATCGAGTTGAAGGAAAATGTCGTAGATGTCAACATATTCAAGAAGAAATTGTTGAAAGACGAGATGTCATTCCAAAAAAGACAAAATATGTAAACAGCCCGTGTCCAGGTTGTAATTCAATGGAAGTAGAAGTAAATGAACAAGATATTGTAGATTATTTGGAATTGCTTGCAGCAAAAACAGGAAGTAGATTAGAAGTAGTATCAGGAAGCGCAGAACATGGGGTTATGTTATCAAGCTTAGGTAAAGTAGGGGCAATACTTCGATACAATCCAAGCCATACTAAATAAGCAGTTCTTTGATTTTTTTTGCCAGTGTAAAAAGTTCTTCATCATTAGATATTGAACGTTTTGTCCAAATTGTTCCTCTATTATTATATCTCGGAATAATGTGAACATGAACGTGTGGAACAATCTGTTTTGCAGCTCGGCCATTGTTTTGTCCAAGACTAAACGCATCCGCACCGGTAGCAGTTAAAATCGCATTGGCTATTTTTGGAACTATTGAAAACAAGTCCCCGACAGATTTAGAATCCATATCAGTTATTCTTTCATGATGTTCTTTTGGAACCACCAAACTATGACCAACATCAATTGGATATTTGTCCAAAAATGCAACATGTGATGCATCTTCATACAGGATATGGCCATCTCTAATTCCAGATAAGATATCACAAAAAATACAACTCATAATAGAACTGGAATTTTTGATTTTATTTATTGTTTCATCGATAAATTTTGCCTTTAGAAAAAAGTAGGCATGACTTCCTAGTAAGTTTGATCTAGTTTTGAGTACGTTTAGGAATAGACAAATCATAAAATTATTTCTGCCAAGTGTATCTTTGTCTACATTTAGGTGCAAGTCTGATCGTATTCAAGCACCATCTTCAGGATTTATTGCCGTAAGAGGTTTTTTTCCTTGAGAAATTCGCTCAATGTTTGTAGCAATGATTTTTGTTGCACCATCTATAGACTCTGCACTCCATCCAGCAATATGCTGTGTTAAGAAAAAACCATCAAGATTGAGCATTTTATCATCAGGATTATATGGTTCCTGCCAGAATACGTCAAATGCAGCACCAGCAATTTTACCATTGGTTAAGGCATCAAATAATGCATCCTTATCCACTATTGCAGCTCTAGATACATTTACAAGATATGTTGTTTTCTTCATAAGATTAAATTCTCTTGTATCTATCATGTTTCTTGTTTCGTTTGTCAGAGGAATATGAATTGAAACATAATCTGCCTCTGGAAGTTTTTTTAAAAAGTCATGAGGTCCTATCAGCTCATCCAAGTACTTTTTATCAATCTCTGGTTTTGTTGGGTTTCTTGTCATTGCCAATACTCGCATTCCAAAGGCTTTCGCACGTTTGGCAACTTCACTGCCAGTATATCCCAAACCAATGATGAGAAGTGTTTTTCCTTGCAACTCAGAACCCAGAACACTCAAAACCCTTCTTTTCAGAAGACTGCCACTTGTGCTTCCCATATTCTTTGCCAAATATATCATAAGAAATAATGTAAACTCTGCTACAGAAACTGCGTTATTTTTTGGTATATTTGCTACATAAATTAATTTTGAGGCGCAATAGTCAAAATTTATGTTATCTACACCAATCCCTATTTGATGTATCATTTTTAATTTTGTACATGCATTTATCAGAGATGCATCTACATTTCCTAAACCATTGATAAGAACGTCAGAATCAATAATTTGTTCAAACAACGGTTTAGTATAATCTACAATCTCTGCTGCGAGTCCCCTTTCACGTAATTTCAAAGAGAATATCTCCTCAAGTCCATTTGCAAGTTGCAGTATTGATACTTTCATACATGTATAGGTCAAGATATTGGATTTAAGCGTGAGCTTTGGCAAATGATTTATTCATTTTGTTCTAA
>JBKKCM010000045.1:0-2630 GCA_046712755.1 Nitrosarchaeum sp.
ATTGTAAATATAATTGTCAATCAATAATGAAAATATTAAAGTTTTGAATAAACTGTTTGTGCAATTAATTCAAAATAATTTTCGTATTTTTTATAAAACTGAAGAAAATGTTGTATTGTTAAATTAGAATCATTCTCATATCGCTGAATGGATGACAAAACGTTGCCATCTTTCATTATGGAGTGATAAGGTACTGAAAGGGATTGTTGATCAATAGTTTGCATAAGTATGTTCAGTTCATTGTTATTAAATTTAAAATTAGACAAGGCATTATCAATATCATCATGTAGTCTAGTTAATGTTTTAATTTTTGTAACCATTGACAACATATCATAATGTTCGTCTGCAAATAAAATTACAGGTTTTTTATAAAATAGTGCTTCAAAACCTGTTGCCCCAGAAATAGATATCACACCTTGGCTTTTTGAAATTAAATCTTGATTATTTACGCTTGGATGTACAAGTTTGACATTTGGTAAATCTACTATTGTTTTATAATCTTCAATTGGTCTCCATAACTTGATTTTTTGTACAGGGTGTTCTTTTACGTACAACACTAGATCAACTGGAATAGCTCTTGCGATATTTTCAGCCAATGTGATTTGATTTGTATAAAATGGGGACGTGGTTAGAATTCTGGCCTCAGGCTCACTTGCAAGTGGGAAATAGAGAAACTTTTCATCTTCAATAGATTTAATGGAGTTAGTGTCAAGGAACTGCTTTCTTTTTTTTACTGTAAAATGAGTTTGATATCTATGTTTTATCATTTTTAATCTAGTTTTTCCAATATTTTTATAGATGGGTTCAGGATTGTGTGATAACTTCTTAATATAATGATTAATTTTTTTGTAAAAATTAGAAATCTCATAATTTTCATTTCTTAATACTGTCTTTAGAGATTCAGTGTGATCATGTTTTTTTATAAATTCTTCATCATAGATTTGTTCTGAATTGTTAAAATCAGGCAGTATTTTTTTAAATTCGTCACAAATTTCTGAGCTTAGAAGATTATTAGAGATCAATATCTTGTTCTGCATATGCAACAAATTTGGCATCAATGTTGTTATTCCCATTTTTTTTGCAATCCGATAAAGAAGCAGATTTGAAATATTTTCACCTGCTTGTTGCATAAAAACTAATTTGGGTTTGTATGTCTCAAGAATATCAATAAAAAATGTAATGGAATTTTCAGTAATTGACAAGATTTCATCTTTTGTAAATTTATGAAAATCAGTCCAATATTTGTAAAAACTTCTTTCAGCGTAAACATCTAGCCAAATATTCAAATCATATTTTTTCTCAAGTGCATTCAGATTATCTAGGTTAAAGGAGGATTTTCCAGCATAGCATTCCGGATAATATAATAATTTTTTAAAGGGAATAATTTGCTGATTTTGAAAAAAATTGATATCTTGTTGTGTAGTAACAATTCCAATAAAATTGAATTTGCCTAATTTGGATAGAGCAGAAATTATTGCAAAATTAATGTATGCATAAGCATCAAAATCTAACCACACTACTATATTTTCATTTTGTGTATCTGGTTGATTATTTGAGATAGTTTTTTCCATATGCAGAATAATGATTTGTGAATAAAAACTCGTATATTAAGAATTAATGTACATTAATGGAAAAGATTGGAACGATCAAAATACTAATTAGGAAAATTTTGAATGTAAGTGCAACTAGCGCACGAGTAATATCTCAAAAAGGAAATAGGTGAATTAGTTCTTTGATATTTTCGGCAGATATGATTTAAATGTTGTAAATTCAAATTCACCTAAAAGATCGTTTATTTTAGAAAACGTTTTTTCGATGTTATGAAAAGTGATAAAGCGATTTTTCCTAGGTAATTTAATGTCAGGTATGTATTCCGGAGTTAGCTCCCATGAATGTATGTAAAGACTTGCGGGGATCTCTTTTTGCTCGTATGACTTTATTGCGTTTTTTATTATTTTGAACGGCAGTATCCTCAAATAAAAGCCTCCAGCTGCAGGGATGGTTTTTCCTAGTATTTTTGTAACCAATAATGGAAATTCTATCAAAGTTCCATGACTGTCATTTTTATCTAAACTGGATGTAGTTATTCTATAAGGGGATTTTTCTGCAGACGGCATTCCATACATACTAGTTTTTGCTGGGACTATACTACTGTCATATTTGTAGCCGCCACTAATCAGCTCGTCAATAGCCCATGAACTTTGTTCATTTAAGGAAAATGTCGGAGCCCTAAAACCTATTACTTTTTCTGAAGTAAGTTTTTCAAATTCTTGTAGTTCCTGCGTGAAAATTGATCTAAAGTTGGGCGAGTCCAGCCTAGTATGTCTCATAGTGTGAAAGCCAATTTCGTGTCCGCCAGATAGAATACTATCAGATATTTCGGGATTATTTTCTAAAAGCTCCCCTACAAGAAAAAATGTGGCTTTTGAATCATTTTTTCTTAACAGATCTAAGATTTTATCAAGACCATTAAACATAGTGGGAATTTTTTGTTTCTCAGAAACAAAAGGTGCAACAAGCTGCGGATGATACCAATCTTCAAAATCTATTCCAAGTAAATTCATTTAAAATATCACAATCCTGAATAAAATGACTTTTTGTATAATATATTCCCAATTATAGATTAAATT
>JBKKCM010000046.1:0-45182 GCA_046712755.1 Nitrosarchaeum sp.
GTTGTTTCGGCAGTATTTTGTGCATCTTTTACTTTGATAGTATATGTTCCTGGAACTGCATCTTTTGGAATAAACCATGGTTGTTTGATCTCTCCTTTACCAGAAGCAGGAAATGATAATGTCTCTATTACATCACCATTTGATGCTATGATTTCAATTTGCACTGTTTGAATTGCATTTATTACTTTAATGTTGATGCTTTCTCCAAATCCTGGAATTTCTATGCCCTGATTCACAGTAACCACAAGTCCTTCCTCTACAGAAGTTATTACTTCGATCTCAATTTTATCAAAATTTGAACCACTTTTTGCATTAATTGTCCATATGCCTGGTTTTGCTTTAGAAGGTATTCTTAACCCACTATCTGCAATTTTTCCATTTTTATCTGAAAATGTTTCCTTTGTTTTCCATACGTTTTCATTAGAATCAATCAATGTGACTGTGAGAAGTGTGTTTTGGTTTGCTTCTCCTAAAATTAAAATTGATTCTCCAGGTCTATATTCTAATTTTGTGCTACTGATTTTAATTTCACCAGAACCTGCTTGTAATCCAACTGTAAATATTTCAGAACTTTTGGCAGCTCCTTTATTGACAACAGCAGTGTATACTCCAGATGAATATCCATTTAGATCTAAATTGTATATTTTTCTTCCATCTGGTTGTAGTGTGATTGGAATTACATTGTTACCATCTGAAAATATTTTTGGTTTATCTGATGGATCAACAATTAACATGCTTAGTTTGTCTAATGGTTTTCCTGTTAATGATATGATTGCAGTTTCTATAGATTTATAATTTAATTTATCAAATTCTACGTTTATTGGTATTGAAGGCATCTCTCCCAATCCTGCAAAAATAAATTCTTTATTTCCATCTTGTGTAGCTATTAATGTCCACGTACCCTCTTTGTCTACGTTTATTTTTGTAGGATATTCAAATTCAACCATTCCTAACTCACCAACTTGAATTATATCTGAAAATTTTTCATCTCCAAGTGGATCTTCTAAAATTATCTCTAGTATTTTGTTTGGTAGTGCAGTTCCATTAAATTTTATTGTCTCTCCAGGACTAAATTTTAAAGCAGTTGGTGTTAAGATAATAACTTTAGATGATTCTAAGACCCAAGACGTTGAAATTTCATCTTTACCATCGGAAATCACAGCATTATATCTTCCAAATGGTGCATCTACAGGCACTATGATCGGTTCTTCTACTTTCCAATCTCCTTTAGAATCTACTTTTGCAGTTCTTGTGTTGATAATTTTTCCATCTGCGTCTTTGATTGATGCCGTAATGCCACTGTTAGGTTGAGCTGTACCTGAAACTTCTAAAAAATCTCCTCTATGCAATATCTCTGGAACTCCTTTGATTGTAAGTTTTATATTTTCAGTAGCTAGTATTCTGGTTTCTACTTCTCCTATTCTTAAACTTATTTTCTTTTCATTTCCTGCTTTGTCTTTAACAGAAAAATCCACTCTTTCAGCATTTTGATCTTTTGGAATTGTCACAGTACTGATAAAATTACCATCTTCATCTGTCTCAAATGTTCCAATTTTATCTGTGTTTATGTAAAAATCAAATTGTTGTAATGCTCCAAAATTACCTCCTGTAATTCTAATTGTTGATCCTGCATTTGGTTTTTCTGGAATTATTCTAAATACTGAATCAACTAAAACTCCATCGCCTGACTTTTTTTCTGTTAGTTTTTCATTAATTATGGGCTTTGATAATTCTTTTGGACTAGTTGTTCCAATTTCTATTTGTTTTTGGTTTTTATCAAGTGCTTTCCAATTTATTCCTGGATTTATTTTATCTGTCTTGACTCCAATTTTTATAGATTCGCCTGGTTTGACAGATTCTGAAGATGTGAAAATTATGACTCCTTGAGGCGTTTTCTCACCAATCCAACCATTTTCTGTTTTAAATGATTTAAAATTAATATCGCTACCTAACCAAATTCTGAATGAATTTACATCTTCTTTTCCACTATTTGTAAATTCAATAATGGCAGTTTCTTCAAACGAAAAACTTTTTGCATCAATTGTTTTTGCTGCATATGCATTAATTGGAATAATTATTGCTACTGTTAAACATAACAAGACTAAGGACAGGAAAACTCCTCTAGTAGAGGACTTGTTCATATGTTCAAGTTGCTTCATCTCTCAATTAAACCTTAAAGGATATTTTACTGCTTTTGTATTTGTTATTAGGGTATTTTTCATTAGCAAACTTCTTTAATCTTAAACTCTGACCCTTTGAAATTTAGCTAAATCTGACTTTGTCATTACATTTTGATATTGTCGTATTCTTTCAGCAATTAATCTATATAATGATCTAAATTGGTCTTTGGTTTTGTCTGATAAGAAATCCGTCTCTTCTAAGGTGATTTTTTCACAAATATATCGAGTGATTTCTTCATTATCAAATTGACCCCAATCATAATCTCTATGATCTTCCCAAATTTTCCTCAAATTGTCTAAAACTCCCTTCTTTTCCTTTAAAGTGACCTCTCTAGATGTGAGATTTGAATAGCCTTCTTTTCTTAATCTAATCTCATATGTTTGATTGACTGCATGAAGGTAATCTTCCAGAACAATATAGTCCTCAATTGATTCTAAATTCTTTCCATCTCTCTCAAAAAATATTGTCTGAATTGGTGAGAATTCATTTGATACTAACTGAGCTGAAATTTGTTTAGATTCATCTGAATTGTCTAATAAAATAAATGTTTTATATCCATGATTTCTGTAAAAAATTGCTAGAGGTAATACCGAATTTTTATTGTATGCAGCTACAACATTTAGTGGATTCATTGAAATATTTGGATCCTGTAAAAATTTATCAAAAGCATTTAGATACATTGCATCTGACATTGTTTCTACAATAATCACTGGTCTAGAGTTAGTTCCAACTTCTCTATCTACGATCGACTCAACTAATCCTCTTGATAAACCGTATAGTATCGGTGTTAGTGTTTTATCATCTGCATTCCAGTAATCATAAAAAATTTTACTAAGATGTTTTCTTTTATCTAACTCTACTACTAGTAGATTTCCAGGTGTATAATCAAAAATCATGAATGGTGAATGAGTAGCATACAAAACCTGATTTGAACCTGCCAAACTCTTCAATAGATCTGAAATTCCTCTTTGTTGTGTAGGATGAAGATTTCTTGCAGGTTCATCCAAAAGTAATATTGCTTCTTTTAATTCAGCTCTTTGTGTTTCTGCTGCAAAGTTTACAATAAAAGAAAACGTCCATTTGAAACCCTCAGCTCTTCTATTTAGCAAGCCTGTATTGGTTACTGTTCCATCACGATGTACATCAGAAATTACAACACTCATGATGTTTCCTGGATTATATCTCAAATCAACATGGATTGGGTCTCCTTTCCATGCCGGATTTAATTTCTTAGTTAGTCTGTTGCTTGCAGTATTGAGTAATTTAATGCATTTTGATGGAATTCCTTTTACATCATCTAATGCTTTAATGTCTAATTCTGCTAAATAGAAAAGATTTCTTACCGTTTCAGCCTTGTCGAATTCTTCAACAAATTCTATCGAGCTCACTTGTTCTCCTTTTTCCTCTCGAAGGTATTCATTTAGATTGATGTTGCCGTAGATTTTTTTGTAATCTGAAAAATATACAAAACGGGGATGTAATTCTGCTGCAATAAAATTCTCTAAAGCTGATTTTTCACTCTCTCCACTAAGAAGTTTAGGGAATTGATTTTCAGGACTTTCATAGATTTTTTCCCACTCTTCGATAACTTTCGGTTCTTGTACGGCTATTACGTGAAATTGATTACTAAATTCAGCCATTCCACTATCGAACACTTCCTGATTTTTTGGGGGAGGACCTTCAAATAATTTTGTATCTATTTGAATTCTAAGATGATTTGGTATGGTGTCTAAAAAACTCAATATTTGATTTGAAAAATTCTCCCAAGAATTTAATTCCCTATTTTTCTCTTCGCTAATTTGAATATCTTCAAATTCATATTGCACTTTTGGTTTTTTATTGGTTCTAAATAATTTTATTTTCTTCATTTCAGGTAAACCTGGAAATGATTGTTTGAGTAATCTAATTTCATCTGAATTCAATTCAAATTCTCCTTCAGCTAGTTTGATTTCTCCTTTGAGTTCTTCTGATAATTCATCACAAAGATCTAATTCTGAAACTCTTTCATCTCTGTTCAATAAAGTTAGTGCTTGTAGAATTGTTGTTTTTCCGCTCTCATTTCTTCCAACAAAAGCGGCTAAATCTCCTACTGTAATTTCACCGGAATCATGAATGCAACGATATGCTCTAACTCTAAATTTTCTAAGTCGCATCTAGCAATATTTAGTCGGCTCCGATTTAACTCATTCGTCAAATTCATCATAAGTATTGAAATTTTGCTAAATAGATATAAGGGAATTACAGGTGAAAAAACGAAATGGCAACTAGATTGGCATACGTTGTATTTATTTTGCCTATTGTACTTTCAATTGCTTTTGGTTCTATAGTTATGGCAGATGTTCTTCAATCATCTGATCGAGAGCTAGACATGTGGCGTGTTGGTTCAACAAATACACTAACTCATGATAAATCAATTAACATAATTGGATTGGAAAAACAATATTTTACTTCTACTCCAATTGAAATACAAGTAAATATTGATGATCCCTTTTTTGATTGTGGCGATCTTTATGTCACAATTTATTCTGGAAAAAACACTGTAATTACACAAAGTGGATTTTTTAAACAATGTTTTGATGAAAATAGTGTCCTTTTACCTATAGATGATGAGTTTTCTGAAATAATAGATACACCTGGTCAATATGAGTTAGTCGTGAAAATGAACGATCAGAATCAAAAGAGTAGTATAACAGCAAGTGGAAAATTTACTATTAAATAGGAATGAAATCATGTATGGTTAGGAGTTATATTAAAAAATTAAGGTGATTTGATGACAAAGAACAAAGATAAACTATCGGTAGATACAACAAAAAAAGAAGCACCTTCCAAAGAAAAGAAGTCAACAAAAAAAGAAGCACCTTCCAAAGAAAAGAAGTCAACAAAAAAAGCACCTTCCAAAGAAAAGAAGTCAACAAAAAAAGAAGAACCTTCCAAAGAAAAGAAGTCAGCAAAAAAAGAAGCACCTTCCAAAGAAAAGAAGTCAGCAAAAAAAGTATTGCCTAAAGAAAAGAAACTAACTAAGAAAGAACTAGAAGAAATTAAAAAAGAAGCTGAAAAAACATTAGAAGAAGAGTTAGAAGAACAATTAACAGATGAAGAGATTGAAAATTTTCAAATTGAAAAAGTTGACATGGAAAGACTCACAAATAAAATCTGCGATGTTTTAGCTGAACGCGAATCTGATGGAATGTTTCAAAGTGAATTATGGAAAAAACTCAAACTTACAAGTAGAGATGGTTCTAGACTTGCATTAAAATTAGAAAGAATGGGAACTATTTACAGAGAAAAAATTCTAGATAAAGGTCGTTGGACGTATAAATTAATTCTAAAGAAAACACCTATTAGCACTCTGTCAATTGAGAATGCCCCTTGCCTTGTTTGTCCTGTGGAACAAAAATGTTCACTCGAAGGAGAAATCAGTCCTCGTAATTGTCAATTTATTGAAGACTGGGTGCTTGCTGACATGAAAAAACCTGCGAAAGTCAAATGAAGCTCATAGATGCGCGACGAGATCAATATAGAAAATTAGCTCATGAACAAGGATTTCGAAGTAGGGCTGCATACAAACTCAAACAATTAAATCAATCTTATCGTATTATTGGACCTGGATTCTATGTTCTTGATTTAGGATGTGCGCCTGGAGGTTGGACTCAAATGGCAGTCAAATTGGTCGGTAACAAAGGTAAGGTTATGGGTATCGATACATCATATGTGGAAGAAATTCCTGGCGCTCATATCATTAGAGAAAACATTGAAAATGAATTTGTAGTTGATGAAATTTTATCTTATTTTGAAAGAAAAGTTAATGCTGTAATATGTGATCTTTCACCGCAAGTTACTGGAAACTGGTCTGTTGATCATGCAATACAAGTTTCATTGAATTATGAATGTGCAAAAATAATGGACAAAGTTTTAATGCATAAAGGAAATGCAATTTTCAAAGTTTTTGATGGGGAATATTCTATGGAGTTTAAAGACTATATTAAAAAGAAATTCTCAAGAATAAATCTCACAAAACCTGAAGCAAGTAGAAAACAAAGCAGTGAATTATACTATGTCTGTTTGGGTTTTATTGGCTGATCTGAGAATACATCGATTATTTCATTTATGTTGGCATCTGTTCTAAAACCTGTAGGACAAAATGATGTAGGGCTAGCCAAATAGCCGTTTTTTTGTAAATTTTTTATTGCATCTTCTAATTTTGGTGGAGATGATTTCATTTTTGATGCAATTTCATCCAGTGTAAAGTAAATTCCAGGCATTTCAGATTCTGCAAGACATTTTTGTAATGTTTTTTCACAAACTTTGTCTACTGATAACTCTGGTATTTTTAAAATCATACTTTCTACAAATTCTTTATCAAAAATTTTATTAATCCATAATGGTCCCCCAATACTTATTTTTGATTTACACAGTTCACATTCATTATTTTGTTCAAGTACTATTTTTCTATGACCACAATTTTTACAATGTAATATGTATCCTATGTTTTCTTTTTGATCCTGTCGAATAAGAACTCGTACATATGTTCTGTAATAGTGCATATTGCTTTCTGCAAATAGTGGAACAATCTCAACACCTATTCTTCCTGCAACCATTCTAAGACATCCTAAAATTAATCGAATTGCCATCTCATTACCATATTCGACTCTTATTGGAATTCCGCCATACTTTCTCTTGCATGCATTTTGATAAAGCCCATTTAACACTTGAAGATCTGTGGCTGTTGTAGAGAGAATTCCACCGTGCATAGTAGCCCTTATCCCACAATCAAAAAATTGTGATGATGAGCCAAACGGATCTATATCGATAATTGAGCCTCTTTCTCCTTTCGTGGAATATTTACTAAGAAATCGACATACTTCCATTTCAGAATACTCTATGTTTTTTAAATTGTTTAGCTGTGCTGAATATTCTGCTAATTTTAATGCCGTTGGATTTAGATCATTAATTACTACCTTGTCTACCTGCAATTCATTTGCAACCCGTAATCCTCTTATGCCAACACCTGCCAATCCCTCCAAAAATATTTTTGGTCCTGCGAAATTTTTTAGAAAAGTTCCATATGCAATTATTGAGTAATCTCTATTCAATCTTGCTTTTGGATTAAAAAATGCTGGTTCTTTTGGTGGAACTTTATCGGTGATTGATTTTTTCGGAACCAATATTTTTGTCTGTCCTTCTGTAATTTCCTCAAATGTTTCATCTGGAATTTGCAATTATTATTCTGTATTTGCTTGACCTATAATGGTTTAATACATGTGTTCTAAGATAGAATCCGTGCAAATTTGTGGAGTGGATGATGCTGGACGTGGTTCCATGTTGGGGCCTCTTGTAATTGCTGGAATATCTTTGAACAAAACTAATATTCTTAAACTGTCATTGTTGGGTGTAAAAGACTCAAAGCAATTAACTCCAAAGTCACGAGAAGAACTTTATAAAAAAATAATCACGCTAGTGGATGATTACTATGTTGCAAAAATTTCGCCAAAATCCATTGATGCCAGTGTTAAGAAACATGGTCTTAATCACCTAGAGGCTAAATACATGGCAAAAGTTATCGTAAAATTAAATCCTGACACCTCATATGTAGATTCATGTGATGTTAATCCACAAAGATTTGGAAAAGAAATTGCAAAATTGTCAAATAACAAAAAAATCCGATCATATCACCACGCAGATAGTAGATTTGTTGTAGTTTCCGCTGCATCAATAATTGCCAAAGTTACTAGAGATAGAGCAATAGACAAACTCAGAAAAAACCACGATTTAGGAAGTGGATATCCATCTGATTCTAAAACCATTAATTTTGTTAAATCCTATTATGAAGCCCACCATATTCTTCCCATTTTTGTGCGTAAAAGTTGGAAACCTACCAAAAAAATATTGAACAAAAAATCAATTTAGAAACTTTGCAATTACTATTGCGTGATCTTTATCATATGGATGAAGATCTATTACTTGCAGAATTTCAAAATATACTTTTATCTTTTCTATTTCTTCTTCTATGATTCTTTTTGGTGATTTTGTAACATCGATACTTCTTGTTTTTATTACTAAAAAGAAATAACCGTCTTTTTTGAGATACATTTTACAGTTTTCTATTGCAATATTTGTTTGATCAGGCTGTGCTATGTCTACATACACTACATCCACTTTACCAAATACTGAAAAATACTCTTTTGGTTTTCTTGCATCTTGTAAAATTGGCATTATGTTTGATCTATGCGATGCAACTCTATCCAAAAAATCTCTGGCTACTCTACTTGCATGTTCCACCCCAAAAATCACTCCTGTTGGTCCAACAATATCTGAAATATGACTAACAGTTGTACCAGTTGATACGCCTAGATACAATACAGTTGATTCGTTTTTAAATGGAAATATTTCTAATCCGTTCATTATCGCTGCAGCTAATTTACTCCTAAACGGATCCCATAATCTATATTCTACACCTTTTTTTGTAATTAATTTTTCTTTGTATACTTGATTTCCTACAACCAAATTTTCAGTGGCTAGCTTTTTTTCACCATCTGAATTTATCCAAAAAAATTCATGACTATCTTCTTTCAAACTTCGTTCTCTTTTTGTTTTTATTTACTTTAGAATCTGTTCTTTCTCTGTAGTTTTTATTCTCTCTTTTAGGTTCTCTACTTTCTCTCCTTTTAGGTTCTCCACCTTCTCTTCTAGAGTCACTACCTTCTCTTCTTCTGAAATCTCCACCTTCTCTTCTAGAGTCACTACCTTCTCTTCTTCTGAAATCTCCACCTTCTCTCCTTCTAGATTCTCCGCCCTCACGTCTGAATAATTCAGGTTTTCTAGTTTCTCTTTCAGTAGGGTTTTCGTATTTTTTACTAATTTCGTTTACTCTAACGTTAAGTTTTTCTAGTAAAGTTTTGTTGATGCCTTCTCCATACACATCAACTCTTGCAGCTATGACTGCCTTTGCAGCAATTGCTCTTGCAATTTTTCCTCGCTGCCATCTAGGTGCAGCATGAACCATTGCATGCTGAAACAATAATCCATGTTTTGGTGGTTGAGCACCTGTCTTCAATGATCTAAAGAGTGCTTTTTCTGCACCTATTATCTGAATGGTGCTTGCAGGCATTGATGCTAATTTTTTTAGACTTCCAGCTCTTCCTAATATTCTTGCACCTACTGCAGCTCCAAGAATAGCTGCAAGATTTGGTGCAATAGTTTGCATTTCTGATTCAACATGATCTTCTAATTTTTTTCGTAAATCATGAAAATCTAAAATTTGTTTTGCAATGAATTGTACAATTGATAAATTAACATCTGAAATATCCCCTCCTCTACTTTTTGATGCAAGCAAAGAAATCATTTCTGCTTTTGAATCTGGAAATCCTGCTTCTTCATACACTTTTTTTGTTAATGATTCTCTTTTTCCAGCCAAAACAATTTGTGCATATCCATTAATGCTATCAATTATGTTGTCTAATTCTGGGAAATGTAGTCCATACCACTCTCGTAATCTTGAGCTAAGTCCATTGGCAATTTTATCAATTTCATCCAATGAGTTTATTGCCTGAATAATATGAAGATCTGGACTCTCTGAAACTTCTGTTACTTTTGATGATGATAGTCCCATTGCAAATTCTCTTAATTTGGATAATACACCAGGTATACTTTCTGCAAATCCCGCATCAACAATTATTTGAGGCTTTGTTGCTTGGATCTTTTCTAATTCGGCCTCTTCCATCATTTGTGCGTCTATGGAACTTTTTTTCAATAATGTCATCAATGATTCATCACTGACTGTGACTCCTCTTTGAAGTGGACTAAGATAATCTACAAGTTCATTTAATCTTGATTCCTTTTTTTTCACAGAAAGATAATCTCTAACTGAGTCTTTGAAATGAAATGCTTTTTCCATCTTTTCGTCTTTGAAAACTATGATTCCCAATTCTGTTAAGATTACAGAATACATGATTTGCTAATTCTAGGTCTCCTTTTAAAAAGGTACTAGAAACCTTGTGAATCAACTATTATATTCGAAACTACGTATATCATTCAAAGTGGAACCCAGCCTGGTTACTTCTATAGGAAAAATTCAACTAGAAAGACCTGTAATATTGGCCTCTGGGATATTGGGTATTTCATTAGATGTCTTTAATCGACTTTATCGTTCAGGTGCAGGTGCGGTTGTTAGCAAGTCTCTCAGCACAGAACCATGGGATGGATATCCAAATCCTACTATTTTTAGTGTAAATGGCGGTGGATGGATTAATGCAGTCGGATTATCAAATCCCGGTGCGCCAAATTTTGCAAAAATGATAGAATCTAACAAAGATGTTCCAATAATTGTTAGTTTGGTAGGTTCTATTCCTGAAGACTTTGAAATGATGGTTAAGCAATTTAAAAACTGTAAAGTTACTGCATATGAGTTGAATTTGTCATGTCCACATGTTGCTAAAGTAGGACTAGAAGTAGGAGATGATCCTGAACTAGTCAAGAAAATTGTTAGTACTATGAAAAACTCTACCGATGTACCAGTTATAGCCAAAGTGGGATTGGGAACAACTCATTATCTTAACACTGTACACGCTGCAATTGATTCTGAAATCGATGCAATCACTGCAATCAATACAATCAGAGCAATGGCAATTGATGTTGAAACTCAAAGACCTATCCTGAGTAATAAATTCGGTGGATTATCTGGTACTCCGATCAAACCTATTGCATTACGATGTGTTTATGAAATTTCTTCTAAATATAACATTCCTATAATTGGATGTGGTGGAATATCTACATGGGAAGATGCTGTCGAATTTATTTTGGCAGGTTCTTCTGCAATTCAATTAGGAAGTGCAATTGGTGATAATTGGATGCATGTTTTTAATGATATTAATCAAGGAATACTTCAATACATGAAAAGAAAAGGTTATTCAAAAATAGATGAGATGATAGGTCTTGCAAAGAAATCGTAATCATACAAAAATTTGTATAGTTGAAAAAGTAATTGATGAAACCCCTACCGTTAGAACTTTGATTTTCTCTGATGATGTAATGTCTGCTGTTCTCCCAGGTCAATTTGCAATGGTCTGGATTCCTGGAATTAATGAATTACCAATGAGTGTGATGATTTCTCAAGAATATGGTAAAGCTGCTTTTACAGTAAGAAAACATGGTTCTGCATCAACTGGGTTATTCAATATTCAAGTGGGTCAACAAATTGGTGTGAGAGGTCCATATGGAAATTCTTTTGATTTAAAGCAAGGAAAACTTTTGCTTGTTGGTGGCGGAACTGGTCTTGTTCCAATGATGAGATTGTTAACTTTTGTTAAACCTGATGACGACGTTACTGTTCTAATCGGTGCAAAATCAAAAAATGAAGTTTTCTTTGAAGATTTGGCAAACACTATACTGAAAAATAATCCCCACCGTGTAATTGTTACCACTGACGATGGAACTTATGGTGAAAAAGGATTTGTTACAAACATAGTTGAAAAACTAGTTAATGAAAATCGCTTTGATGGAGTGTATACATGTGGTCCTGAAATAATGATGTACAAAACTGTACAACTAGCACATTCTAAAGGATTGTTTGTTCAAGCCAGTCTTGAACGCATGATGAAATGTGGTGTTGGAATATGTGGAAGCTGTTGTGTAGGTGAAGACTTGGTTTGCAAAGATGGTACTGTATTTGACGGTGATCATTTACTATCAAACAAGGAATTTGGTCATTTTCATAGAAATAAGGCTGGAATTCTAGAAAATTATTAGGTTTGACCAGCAAGGTTTAAAATAAATCATGAAATCAATGCGTTGAAGAGTATGGGTAATCCGAAAATTGTTTTAACTGCTGATCGTACTTTGATGTCTCCGTATCGTGGTTTGTCACTAGCTACATTTTTTGGATGTGCACCTGCAGTTGATCCTAATCGTGATAAAAACAGCCTTTTGTATAAAATTCTAGGAAATCAAGTAACTCCAAAGATTCTATTTGATTTCATTTGTAATTACATTCCTCATACTAATGGTGTGGCAAACTATGCTCCATATGGATTACGAAAAGTAGAGGCAGGTTTACTCCGAGATGGTTTTAAACGTGAAGATGTAGTTGTTGCACATCCAGATCATATTGAACAATTTATTGGTCCTGATACTCAAGTTGTTGGCACATATGAAATGGATCCATTGGGAATGGGACCTGTTACAATGACTTTCACTTATGGTCGAAAACAAACTTCGTATGATGAATTTTACAATACAGAACTCCACTACAGAATAAAGGCTGCAAAACAAAAAACAGGTAGTAAAGCCAAAGTCATTTCTGGCGCTTCTGGAACTTGGCAATACAACTATGATCCAGAAAAAATCGAAGAATTGGGCATCTATGCTATATTAGAAGGGGAGCTTGGAGGCATTGCCCCTGAAATTGATGGGCATGCTGGTAGATTCTTCAATTATTTAATTAATGGTGATTTTGACAATATGGATCCGTTCAGAAAACGCAGTGACTTTAAAGTAAACATAAAAGAATTTGAAAGAAACGGAAAAAAAATTCATGGAAGATTTGTAAATTTTTGGGATAGACCAGATCTAGATGAAATACCAGAAATTGTAGAACCAAGTATGCATGGAATGGTTGAAGTGATGCGTGGTTGTGGGAGAGGTTGTAAATTTTGTGATGTTACATTAAGATCACTAAGATACTATTCTCCAGAAAAAGTCAAACGTGAAATTGAAGTTAACATCAAAAAAGGAGGTGCAAAATCCGCTTGGATACACAGTGATGATATTTTTGTATATGGTATGGATCCCAGAACTGCTAAAGGGATGGAGCCAAACAGAGAAGCTCTTGAAGAACTCTTTACTGCTATCATGTCTACTGGTGTGGGACACACAAATCCAACTCATGGTACTTTGGCAGGTGCAATAGCTGACGAGAAACTCATTCCAAACCTTTCAAAAATTATAAAATCCAGTCCTGATAATATGATTGGAATTCAAGCTGGTTTTGAAACCGGAAGTTTGAGATTAATTGGAAAATATGCCGATAGAAAACTTGCTCCATATTCTCCAAGCGAATGGCATTGGGTAGTAAAAGAAGGTGTCAAAACTTTGAATGAGGATTATTGGATTCCTGCATTTACTTTGATTATGGGTCTTGATAATGATGAGCAACCAGAAGATTCTTGGGACACAATTCGTCTAATTACTGAATTAGAGCATGAACAACCAGATTCAATGTTTACTGCTACAGCACTTACCTTTGTTCCAATTGGATTATTGGAAAAATCTGATTTCTTTAACATTGGAAATGAAATGACTCCTGCACAACTAGGTGTACTCTATAAAACTTGGCAACATAATTTCAAGTATGGAATTCAAAAATTTATGACCAAGACAGGTGCAAAAGGACCACAAAGATATTTCTTTAATGCAATTGCAAGATCCTTAGGTGGTATTCCTCTAGGTGCAATGGAAAGATATGCACGTCATAAGAGTAAAGAGCACGAAAAAGTTATTGAAATTATAAAGACAAAATACTGGTAATCATACAAATACATAAATTTACTAATTTGCGTGACTAAATTATGGCAACTCACGGTTCACTTACAAAAGCAGGTAAAGTAAGAGGACAGACTCCAAAAGTTGAAGGAAGAAAAATAGTTGGTACAAATTCTAGTCTTAGAAATAAGAGTAACTTCAAAAAGCGATTTGCCTTGGGAAGGTTTCCGGGACAAAATAAACCTGGACAAAGAAGAAAGAGACGTTAGCTCAAAACTGTTACAAGCTATCTTTTTACGATCATTTTTCAAAACTGATTCCATGATATTTGATGGCTACCAGATATACCACAATTACATTCGTTCTCACATGGGTCTAGACGGAAAAACTCCTGCTGAAAAATGTGGAATAAAGATTGAAGGAAAAAATAAATGGATTACATTAATTCAAAATGCTAGTACATAATTATTTTGAATATGTTTTTTCCATTTGTTTGATTTTTTTCTTTAATAGTATTATTTTCCCCTGATTGTTTCATCATTGATGAAATTATTATGATGTTCATTCCAACGTTTAGTTTTTTCATTATAATCAACAAGCCAAAATCCCGTTCGTAGATTTGGAAGATTTCTATTAATGGGAAAAATGTCTCGGTTTGTTTCTTTCCAATATCCAGAAATAATTCTTTTAATTTTATCTGGTCCCTTCTCTGTTTTTGTTTTTATGAATTTTGGTTTTTTAATTATCAAGTCTTTATGATATTTTCTAATATAACCTAGTTTGATGATATGCTTATTGAGATTTATTGTGATTGTTTCTTGTTTAGCCATTTTCTTTTTTGATTTTTCAAGTTGTATCGCTTTGCCAAATTCTTCAATAGCATAATAGTATAGAACAAGAGATTGAAATTCGGCTTGTTTGAGAAGTCTTAAGGATAAATTACTTATTCTCCTTGAGTTTTTTAGACTAGCACGTATTCCATGATCAATTCGATCATATGGAATCATTACCATGATTATGTCCCGACTTTTGACAGGTTAAAGATTTTGACATATATCCCGATAAGTTGACAGAACCGAAAAACAATAACATTATAAAGTACTAGTACCGTACCATACGGTATGGTAGAAGATTTAAGATTAGATAGTTTAGAGGGCGTAGGTCCTGTAACTACTAGAAAATTATCCGATGCAGGAGTACACAATGTTATGGATCTTATCGTAAGAGGTCCTGTGGAAATTGCAGAAATAACTGGAATGGAAAAAGACACTGCAGAAAAAATTGTCAACAAAGCAAGACAACATCTAGTTGAAACCGGATTACTTTCCAGAGATTTTGTTAAAGCAACCGAAGTCTACAAGCGCAGACAAGATATTGGTAAAATTACAACTGGCACTAATTGCCTTGATACGTTATTTGATGGCGGTGTTGAAACACAGGCCCTCACTGAAGTTTATGGCGAATTCGGTTCAGGTAAAACTCAATTTGCACATACCCTATCTGTAATGGTTCAAAAACCAAAAACAGAAGGCGGGTTAGATGGGGGTGTTTTGTATATTGACACAGAAAACACTTTCAGACCAGAAAGAATTGTATCTATTGCACAGGCACACGAGATGGATCCAGAAAAAGTTCTTGATAGAATAATTGTAGCACGTGCATACAACAGTGCACATCAAACATTAATTCTTGAGGAAGCAGGTCCTGTGATTGAAGAAAATAACATCAAACTAATTGTTGTAGATTCGGCAGTTGGATTGTTCCGTGCAGAGTATCTGGGTCGAGGAACATTATCAAACAGACAACAAAAACTAAATCATTTTGTTCACATGTTATCTAGAATTGCAGAGACTTACAACTGTGCTGCAATTGCAACAAATCAAGTCATGGCATCTCCTGATGTTTTCTTTGGTGACCCAACTCGTCCAATAGGTGGAAACGTAGTTGCACATACTTCTACGTACCGAATCTACTTTAAGAAATCAGGTAAGAAACGAATCGCACGAATGGTAGACAGTCCTCATCACCCTGAAGAAGAGGTAATCTTTGCTCTAGGTGAAGCAGGAGTGATAGATCTAGAAGATGCAGAAAAAAAGACCACTAAAAAGACAACAAAAAAAGTGACTAAAAAAGAAAAGGAATCTGAGCCAGAAACTACAGTTGAATCTGCTGAACTAGAGACAGTTCAAGCCACAGAAGATACTGATTCTGATGATTTAGAGTCAATAGAAGAGTAAATCTTCTTTTTTTCTTTATTTTTTCACCCGTACTTTGTTAAGCATTGATCAAAATCATACCACACAATTCTTGAGAATTGATTAAATTATAATATCATATTACTAAAGTAATGACTGAATATGTATATTCTAAAAATAAAGTGAACATACTATGAAAGATCTTTATCGCTTACTTCCAGAGGAAATGGAACAGATGGTCATGGACATGGGCCAACCACGTTACCGCGCTGATCAAATTCTTTACCCACTTTACTATAAATTTCCAAAAGACATATCTGAAATCCGACAGCTCCCTACTGCACTGCGAGATAAACTCACTGCAGAGGGATATATGATTGGCTCTGCAATTGAAGTTCATCGTGTCGTAAGTGATGATGGAGACACAACAAAGTTGCTTCTCAATCTTGCTGATGGAACTCCTGTTGAAACAGTTTTGATACAATACCCATCATCAAAGATTAATGGTCATCCAAGATCTACTATTTGTGTTTCAACTCAAGTTGGTTGTGCAATGGGCTGCATATTTTGTGCAACAGGACAGATGGGATTTGAGCGCAACATAAAAGCTGAAGAAATTGTTGCACAAGTAATTCATTTTGCACATCTTCTTGAAAAACGTGGTCAACATGTAACTAACTTGGTTTTTATGGGAATGGGCGAACCTCTGGCAAATTATGATGAGACAATACGCGCTGTACGTTTACTGACACACGATCGAGGTTTTGGCATTGGACAACGAAACATCACTATTTCTACAATCGGTATAATTTCTGGTATTGATCGTCTTGCCGATGAAGATCTTCAAATCGGGTTGGCAATATCATTACATGCCCCAAACGATAAGTTGCGTCAGAAATTAGTCCCAACTGCAGGACCTCATTCAGTGGAGGATTTGATTGCAGCTGGAAAACGTTATTTCAAGAAGACAGGAAGACGTGTTACATTTGAATATGCTCTCATTGAAGGCGTTAATGACTCTCCAGAAATTGCAAAAGAGCTAGCTTTACTCTTAGATGGTAATGGTTCGCATGTTAATCTAATTCCAATAAATCCCACAGCAGGTAACTTTCAGCGTCCCTCTAGACGAAATATTCTTGAATTTGAAAGAATATTGTACAATGCCGGTGTGAACTGCACAGTACGTGTGGAAAAAGGATCAGAAATCTCAGCTGCATGTGGACAACTCAGAACCGATATTATTGGTTAATCCTACATCGCAAGTCGTAAGTGTTAAAATAGGGTCATTCGGAAATCTACTCAGATATGGCAACTAAGAAGTCACATGGTCGTTCACATGGATTTAAGCACAAAGCAAGAGCTGTAATGACTAAAACTGCTCCTAGAGGCGTATCTTTCCTGCTTCGAGAATATCATGAAGGTGAACAAGCCCTTGTCATTATCGATCCTAGACAGCATAAAGGATTGCCACACAGGCGTTATCATGGAAAAGTAGGTAGAATAACAAATGTTGGTAGACGTGCTATTACTCTTGATGTAAAACTAGGAAATAAAACAAAAACCTTAATCACTCGATTAGATCATATCAAACCATTCGGTGTATAATCATGGAAGAGATAAAAAAGAAACAAAGCATTTCTCTTTCAGAAGTTAAAGAGATTTTAGGTAAAGTTGATGTTGAAGAAATGGATCAAATTCAGCGTTGGACATATGATTATGTTTCAAAATTTACAAAAATTGATCCTAAAGATGCTAAAGAAATGAAAAAACAACTAATGAAAGATTGTGAGTTAACAGAAGAAGAAGCTGTTGAAATTGTAAATATTAGACCTACCAGCTTAGCTGAACTACGTTCATTTACATTTGGTTGGAAAAAACTTATTCTTGCTGAAACTCTAGAAAAAATGCTAAAAATCATCAAGGGGCATTCTTAAGTTTCAAGGAGAAATTTATTTTGCACAGGGCTCAATCCCCACCTAGAAAATATGAGGAATATGCATATGTCTTAGACTTTAATCCTCGTGGAAAATCTTCTACCGTACGTGGACGTGAAGGAATTATTATTACTGCAATTGGCGAAGATAGACTTACAATCTTGGAAGTTCTTGGAATTCCAAATTCCACATTTGATGTTGGAGAAAGAATCTACATTGGAAAAGAAGGAAGAACAAAAGTTCTTTCTGTTTTAGGAAAACTGGAATATGGACAAATCTCCTCATCTGCTCAAAGCGAATTACGTGGAGTTGTTGACAACATTGTAACTCACAATGAGGCAAGATTTGTAGACTATCTTAACAATGCAAGACCATTGACCCCAAGAATTCATGCACTTGAATTGATTCCAGGAATCGGAAAAACATACATGAAAACAATGTTAGAAGAAAGAGAAAAGAAAAAATTCCAAAGTTATGCGGATTTGCAGGAAAGAGTAGGATTCAAAGAACCAATCAAGCATATTTCAGAGAGAATCATGGATGAGATCACTGGTGAAAGTAGGATGAATCTCTTTGTCAAAAAATGATTAAACGAAAAAGACTGGGCCAACACTTTCTAACCTCAAATGCAATAGCAAAATCCATCGTTTCTGAGGCTAAAATTGGTAAAAATGATGTAGTGTTTGAGTTAGGTACTGGATTGGGCATTTTGACTCCATTATTATGTGAAAATGCAAAAAAAGTGATTTCAATAGATACAGACAAGGAATTGTATGAAAAAGCAAAATCTCGTTTTTCGCACATTGATAATCTATCCATAGAGTATGGTGATGGATTCAAAAAACAAGACACTTTTTCCATCTTTGTATCTAATCTTCCTTACTCAAAAAGCAAAGACGCAATAGAATGGCTTGCAAACACTCCTTTTTCGCATGGCGTAATTATGGTGCAAAAAGAATTTGCAGAAAAACTTCTCACCAAGTCTGCAAAAAGTAGAAGATCTGTTAGCATTATTGCAAATTATGCTTTTGAGATTGAAAAATTTTTGGATGTGGGAAAGAATAATTTTTCTCCACCTCCAAATGTTGATTCAGTGGTTCTTAAAATTATTAAAAAAAAATCAATTGAAAAAGATCTCATTTATGTAATAAACAAAATGTTCTCATATAGACGAAAAACAATCCAAAATATCTTTAAGCAGTTTGGAAAAGAAACCATAATAGAGAAACGACTAGATGACCTTTCAGGTGATGAAATAATTGATCTTGCAAAAGAAATTCTTGAGAGATGAGGAATATTCTCCAGCTGAAGATACCTTCTTCATTGCTGATTATATTGAAAAAGAGAAAGGACTTTCTGCGCTAGATGTTGGAAGCGGTTCTGGGTATCTAACAAAATTACTATCTGAAAATTTTACCTTTGTTGTTGGAACCGACATTAATTTTGTTGTATTAAAAAATCAAACATATAGCACAAAAAATTTGGTCTGTTGCAATGGTTCTGATGCACTAAAATTAGAATTTGATCTAATAGTGTGCAATCTTCCATATCTTGCAACAGATGAAATTTTGGATGCTACTACTGACGGAGGAAAAGACGGATTTGAAATTCCTAAAAAGATATTTGATTCAATTCACAAAAATATCAAAATAGGAGGCAAATTTCTCTTTGTAACTTCATCTCTTTCTGACTATCAAAAACTAATGGATTACGCACAAAAATTAGGTCTTATACCTCGAATTCTTGCAAAAAAGAAGCTGTTTTTTGAAGAATTAATTCTAGTTGAGGCTATGAGACACAAGTAGAATTAATTTTACTTTCGTAGTTTATCTTTTGCATATTTGATGATGGCATCAGTCATTTGTGTTGTGCTGGCATTGCCTCCAATATCCCATGTTACTGCTTTTCCTTCATTGATTACTTGTTCTGTGGCAGCAAAAATTGCATTTCTTATTTGTGGCTCGCCAAGATATTCAACCATCCATGCTCCAGATAGTATTGCAGCAGTAGGATTTACTTTATTCATTCCCTTGTACTTTGGTGCACTACCGTGAGCTGGCTCAAACATTGCATAATAGTCTCCAAGGTTTGCAGAATAGACACATCCAATGGAACCAACATTTCCAGATGCACATTCAGAGATAATATCCATAAAGAGATTCGTGCTTACTAGGACAGAATTGTTGAATCTTTCAGGATTTTTTACAAGCTGCTGAGTCATGTTATCGATATAGTATTCCTCAACCTCCATTCCTGGATTTTCCTTTAATGCTCGTTCAATTTCTTCCCAAAAGATTCCATCAGTTTGTTTTAGTATGTTTCTCTTGGTAATCGCAAATATTTTTTTTAGATTATGATCCCTTGCCCATTTGAATGATGCATCTGCAATTCTTTTACATCCTTTACGTGTGGTTTTTCTAATTGCAATTGCAGAATCATCAGATGTTTTGAATTCAATTCCTGCATAGAGGCCCTCTGTTGCCTCCCTAAAACATACAAAATCAAGTTTTTTATCTGGAGATAATCTATCATAGGTTTTGATTGGTCTGATATTAGAGTATAATTCAAATTTTTGGCGAGTTGAAACTGCTACACTTCTTGGCGCATCAGGACTTGGGATGGTTGTAGTTGGTCCTTTGTAACATGCATTGCTTTCTTCCATTATTTTTGCAGTCTCATCCGGAATGTAGGTTGCACCGCCATGTTTTTCCCATTGCTCAGAACCGGCCTCGCACAAAATTAGTTCGCTTTGCGTATTGCATGCCTCTAGTACATGCATCATGGCGTCAACTAGCTCTGGACCGGTTCCATCTCCTTTAATGACTGCCGCTTTTTTTGCCAATTTTCAAATTTGACGATACTATGTATTTAATTCTACCTTGATTCTGAAATTTATTACGTATTTTCTAGAGATAGTTTATTAGATGATCTAACGGAAATAAGAAAAATGTTAATCGTACAGATATCTGATCTTCATGTTGGTTCTCAATTTCTTCAAGATAAATTTGATCAACTTGTAGATGAGGTGAATCAACTTAATCCTGACGTGATAGTTGTCACTGGCGACTTGACAAATGAAGGGTCGATGCAAGAATATGAAAAATGTAAGACATTACTGACAAAATTTAATACAAAAAAAATTATCGCTATTAGTGGGAATCATGACTACCGAAACACTGGTTATTTATTATTTAAAAAATTTTTTCCATTTGAAGCAATAAATGAATTAAATGACGATGTAGTTTTAGTGACACTTGGAACTGCACGTCCTGATAGAAATGAAGGCGAGGTAGGGTATCGACAAAACTTGTGGTTAGAGAGAACCATGAAAAAATACAAAGACAAAATAAAGATCTTGGCAATGCATCATCACCTTATAGCAATTCCAGATACTGGCTCTGATCAATTAACTGTAGTTGATGCAGGAGATGTTCTAAGAACAATATTGGATACTGGTGTTGATCTCGTTTTATGTGGTCATAAACATCGACCATGGGAATGGAATTTTGGAAAACTCATGGTAGTAAATGCCGGAACTGCAACATCGGAAAGAGTTAGAGGATTATTTGAAAACACATACAACATCATTACTATTTCCAACAAATCTGTTAATGTCGATCTAAAAATCGTAGGCGGAAAAAGAATGACTCTTAACGATATTGTGACTAATTATCACCAGTTTGGCGACGAATGAATTTATTTACAGAAAAATATCTGATTTTCGTGATATTATTACCTGAATTATACCTAGAATTACGTGGATAAACCTAGTTTACTCTATAGTTTTTCTAATACTGGTTTTCGATTTTTGTCTAAATGATGATTGCTATGGATAAAACCGCCCAATGTTTAATTCTGTTTGAAAATTCTTGCGGTAAAAATACTTTCAAAACTTACAAATTTCTTTTAGGTAAATTTCTGGTTGGTGTCATAAAGATTATGAATGTTTCTTAGTTTCATTAAAAGAGATAGAAGATTTACTTCAAGATTACTGTATATTTCTCAGAAAAAGAATTGATAGTGAAGAGCTAAGTCCTACTTCTATTCTTTTTCCTAAATCCTTAAGTTTATAGAAAATTCAGAAAATTATTGAAGAAAATTTTATTTTTATTTGCACTAGTTGTAGTCAGTGTAATTTCCATTAATGATACATTTGCACAATCTATAGGTAGCGTTGGTTCCGAAGTAGAGACTGGACAATACCCATTAGAAGTAATCATAGTTTCAGTACAAGGTTCTGGAAAACCAGGATGTGAAAATACTGTAGAAGGATGTTTCATTCCAAAAGAAGCAACAGTTGCTATAGGTGGTAAAGTTATATTTTCTAACACAGATACGGTAGATCATACATTCACCGCAGGTAATGTAGCATTAGGCCCATCTAGAGAATTTGATTCTGGTTTAGTAATTGCTGGAAGTTCATATGAATGGACACCAACAACTACAGGCGAATTCCCATACTATTGTATGGTACATCCTTGGATGGCAGGAACCATATTTGTCGGAGACGGAAAGTACATTCCACCAACTGATACTGATGGTGACGGCATTTCTGATTCACTTGATCAATGTCCAACACAAACTGAGACAGTTAACGGATTCCAAGACTCCGATGGTTGTACTGATGAAGTAGATAATGACAAGGATGGGATTTTTGATAATTCAGATCAGTGTCCCACAGTACCTGAAACATACAATGACTATCTAGATTCTGACGGATGCCCAGATGTTGTCACTCTTCAAGATTCAGATAAGGATGGAATTGTAAATTCTGCTGATACTTGTCCACGTTCTCCTGAAACATTTAATGGATATGAAGATGAAGACGGTTGCCCAGATAATCTACCTGTAACTGACTCTGATGGAGATTTGATAATCGACACCCTTGATTCTTGCCCGACACAAACTGAGACAGTTAACGGATTTCAAGATTCTGATGGGTGTCCAGATACTTTGCCTATAACAGATTCAGATAATGATGGAATTTCAGATGATTATGACAAATGTCCAATACAATCTGAGACCGTAAATAATTATCTAGATTCTGACGGATGTCCTGATGAGGTAAATAGTGATAAGGATGAACCTATTTTGATATATGCTGCAATAGGGATTGGTGTTGTTGGAGCAGGAACTGCCATAGGCATAAAATTGCACGGTAAAGACTCGGGAGGAAAAAATGCAAAGAAAGTTGAATCAGATAAGCATGATGATCATCAAGACATCTCATCTCATGTCGAAGTTAGAATCACAGGAGGTATTGAAGAATAATGTCGGTGAATCAATTTGTTGATGTTGTAAAACCATTCATTGCCGATGTCTTAGGTCAAAACATCCCAAATAATCCAGAAATACAAAAAGAGATTTCGTTTATATCAAAAATGATTCCTACAAAAAAGGGAAAAGCTGATTTCTTAGGAAATGTGACAAATACTGTTGTTGCTGAATTGATGAAATATTTGCCACAACCATTCTCCATGACGTTAATTGATGGGATCAAAACCCAAATTGATTTTCAGGGTACTAAATTTAGTATGCCATTCTCGTTGCCGCCAATAAAACCACACATAGAATTTAAAATTTTAGTTAATGAAGCTCAAACATTTACTGGAAAGATGAAGTTCATGGTAAATACCGAAGTTACCCCTATAGGTTTCGAAGTACAAACCACATCAGAAAAGAAATTCATATCTTATGGAAAACTTAAAGTGTCATTTTCTTTATTGTTGGTTCAATCGGTGACATTGGGATTCACATATGAAACTCCTCAATTTCTATGGGGAAAAAGTTTTGAAATAGATTTCTCAAAATATCACATAGAACTTTAATTTCTTATTGCCGTAATTGTGGCTTTAGGAGTTTGTACTGTCTTTTGGTTAGATCAAAGACCGGTTTATTCGTAATTTACTATGAATGGACCTAATATGCTAGTAAAATGACAAATAATATCGTAAAAAGTTTGACTTATTTACAGATTAATTCAAGGCAATCTGTGCGGGGATCGCCTAGCTTGGTAGGGCGTGGGATTGCTAATCCCATGTCAGCAATGACTCGTGGGTTCAAATCCCTCTCCCCGCGCCATTGAAAAGTGTAGATAGTTGGGGCATGAGATTTTGCACTATTTCCATCTAGAAATAGGCATAGGGATTCTATCTTTCAATGATATTTTGATGATACATTCAAAGAAAAAAATATTATTTAAAAATAAAATATATCATAATGTTATATGGAAATCTCTGTTTTTTGCCGAAATTACTAATTTTATTGCAGAGAAGGCAATAGAATATTGTTTAGCATTTTTATTAAAGTCACAAAATTCCTCAAAACATTGGATGCAAAAATCAAAGAAACCATACTGCATGATATTGCTCATTTTGGATTAAGACTTGTCTTAGGAGTCTCATTCATAGTGCATGGTGTTGAAAAATTTGATCCTGTATTTGCAAGCTACATGCCTTCTTTTGGCATACCAATAGAAATGCAAATTCCAATTGCCCTTGCAGAACTCGTTCCAGGAATATTGCTAATAATTGGTGTATTGAATAGAATTTCTGCATCATTACTTGCGATAATAATGATGGGTGCAATTTTTGTCGTTTTACATGCAGAAAGCTTTACTGGCCAGATGGGTTACGAGTATCCGCTTGTTTTGCTTGCAGCAAGTTTGATCATTATTGTGATTGGTCCAGGAAGAATTTCATTATCTTATCTAATAAAGAAAATTCCTAGATTTTTGCAATGATTGATAGTTTGTCCATTAATTCATTTTTATTTTTTTGCAAAAGACAAGTTATTTTTTTCCAAACACTTGTTCGACAGTTCTAGGCTTTCCATCCTTGAACACTTCACAACTACAATATTTCATTGAAAAGGCAGCCATTTGCATAATTATTGGTTTTAATGCCTTGCCTTTTTCTGTTACAGAGTATTCTATTCGGATTGGTGTTTCATTGAAGACTTTTCTGTTGATCAGTTCACTTTTTTCCATTTCTTTTAGTCTAACAGAAAGTGTCTTGGGATTTATTCCCTCAATTGATTCTAGAAACTGGTTGAATCTGTGTTGGTGAAGCATAGTAATGTTGCGAAGTATGTGTATGGTAAATTTTTTTCCTATAATCTTGAATGTGTTATCTACAGGACAGCATTTCATCTGCTCTGATATCATTTTTAGTTCTTGGGGCATCAACTTACCAAAACCTCATCAACTTTCTTCTTAGTTACTTTCTAATTAATATACTTACCTTTCTATATCTAGTATAAGAAAGTAATATGGAATGTACAGACGGAACATGCAAAATAGAAAACACAGAAAACTGCGCTTGTGGTTCTAGCAAATCATATGATCAGTGTTGTGGTTGCGAGACAATGGATCCAATACAACACGCAATGATGGCTTGGCACAAGGCATTTTTTGCAGCACACCATGATGCAATGACTGAAAGAATGAGAAAGAAAATTGAAACTGCATACGGCCCAACTATGGACAAGGCAGCAGACGCTGTCTTTGAAGCAATTGGAAAGATGTGGAGCTCTATGCTTACTCAATCTGAGGCAAAAAAAGAAGTTGCATCAGAGTTGCAGAAAATATTTTCTGAAGCAAATAGAAGATAGAATGATTGAGGAGCCAATTTTTCATCTCCTTTTCTCTTTTTTTATAGGGCAAAAATTATTTTTTTGACTTCATAATTATTTTCTTGCAGAAGAGTAAAACTGCCAAACTAGCAACAATTCCTAATTAATAAAAACATGAATCTGTCAGTGCAATTTCAGTTTAGCTTCAATAACATTTGTGTTAGACTGGAACCAATCTTTTTGACTTGTTGCTCTTGTTTTTCGTCTTTCATAGTACCGTCCAAATTGAAGACTTCGTGCGCTTTTGATATTGCTACTTGATTTGGAATTACTAGCACCCCAATATTTTCAAGGATTGCGCGGACATGAACCAATCCCCTAAGCCCACCTAGTCCTCCAGGAGATGCACTCATCAATCCTGCAACTTTGTCTTTAAAACAAGCCAAAGGAGACTCGCCATCACTTTGTCGTGATGTCCAGTCAATGGTATTTTTGAGAACACCTGAGATAGAGCTGTTATACTCAGGAGATGAAATAAGGAGTCCTTGGTGTTCTAACATCAAGTTCTTTAGTTTATGTGCACTAGATGGCAATCCTTCCTGTCTTTCTAAATCCTCATCATAAAGTGGCATCTGAAAATCATGAAGATCAATTACAGTTACATCTGCACCTGCATCTTTTGCTCCAGCAGATGCTATCTTAACTAATTTTTTATTAAATGAATCCGTTCTAGTACTTCCTGCAAATGCAAGAATTTTTGGTTGTGCCACTAATAATTTTACTCTAGGTTATTTAACAAGTTTTCTTGTGTTTGAATCACACATCTCATTGAATTTTGCCAACATTTTTGCATACGAATCCATTGCCATGTGAATAAATTGATCAGATGACTTTATCATGGATAATCGTGCTTTTACATAGTCTTGTCCATATTTGGAACTCAGATCAATCCAATCTTGGTATGACTTGCTTATCGACTCTAGATACTTGTCAAAATTCCTTAAAGCCTCTTGAGAAATACCTAACTTATCAAAAAACTCTTTTTGTGAGATATAACACGTACCAAACATATCATCAATTGAGTGAAGATATGCCGTATAAAGATCAGAGTATTGCTGTACCGATAATGGAAGCTGGCACTCCATTTTTTTAATTATTTCTGATGTCTTGTCTTTCATAATGTCGCAGATTGAAATCTCGGATTCATCTGATTTGGTATTTTTTGACAGGGCTATACAATACACATATTGGCATAAAAACATTTTCTAGATTTAATTTGAAAATATTCTGTTTTGCTATAATCACAACATTATCTATGAGTAATATAAAATTAAAAGGATTTATGTTGTATCGTTATTTCTTTCTGGTTTTTTCTTTTCTCCATTGTACAACCCAATTATCAAGCTGCTTCAAAATTTTTCCAAGATCACGTGTTTGTTTTGTTATGCTATATTCCACACGTATAGGCACTTGGGCATAGATCTTTTTTGTAATTAGACTGTGTTCTTCAAGATCACGTAGTCGTTCAGATAGTACTGTATTACTTATCTGAGGTATGGCTTTTTTTATTTCATTGAATCGTGTAGATTCACTTTCTGTAAGTTTTTTCAAAATTAATAGCGCCCAAGTTTTTCCAAGAACACTCCAGATTTCATCAACATTGCACTCGATTTGGTTGCGAGTCCTATTCTCTTTTTCAAATTCTGTTTCCATACCTAGTAGCAAAATGCTATCGGATTATAAAAAAGTGGTTGTGGAAAAGAAAATCTTTCAGAAATGAAATTAATCATTCTAAAAGTCAATTTGGCCCATTTTTCCACTGTTGTAATCTAGTATTGCTTGTTTGATCTCTTCTTCTGTATTCATGACAAACGGCCCATAGCGAGCAACGGGTTCACCCAATGGTACCCCTGCAATCAAAAGTACATCCAAAGATTTGGTGTCATTTGATGCCTTGATGGTTATCTCATTTCCATCTTGCTCAAAGAGAACAACTTGTTCTTTGTGTGCTGGTCTCTGTTCATCACCAAACAAACCCTCACCATTTACAACATATGCAAATGCATTATAGTTTTGTGGAATGGTTTGTATTACTTTGGCGTTTGGCTGCAAAGTAAAATGAAGATACATGATAGGAGTTCTTGTCTCAATTACTGCTTTTTCTCCCATTGATTCTCCTGCAATTACTTTAACCTTGACACCATCATTTTGTGCTATTGGGATTTTGTTTGCTGGAATATCCTGATAACGCGGTTTCATCATCTTGTCTTTTTTTGGCAGGTTGACCCATAACTGAAAGCCATGCAGTGTGCCGCCTTTTTGCGAAAATTCTTTTTCGGGCATCTCTGAATGAATTACACCAGAACCTGCAGTCATCCATTGAACGTCTCCAGTCTTTATCTTTCCTGAATGTCCTTGTGAGTCTTTGTGTTCAAAGACGCCATCAATCATGTATGTCACAGTCTCAAATCCTCTGTGTGGATGATCTGGTGCACCTTTTGCTTCTCCAGCAGATATTACAATTGGCCCCATCTCATCTAACAAAAGAAACGGATCAAACTCTCTAAGAGTACCATTTGGAAATGCTCTGTGCACTACAAATCCTTCACCTTCCAATGTTGTTTTGGCATTGGTGACTTGTAATACCGAACGAGTCTTTGTTTCGTCTCTTACTAGATTTTGGTTGTTTGTTGTGTTTTGTTTCACGATATAATATACACTGTGTATTATTTAAATATGGTAGTAATTACTTACTTAGTAGGGTAAAATAACCATACCAAGTAAGTCATGGCATACCAAGTAACTTGATAGAAACTATGCTCTTTGTATAATTCATGAGGCTTAACTGTAAATCCGGAATGTGTCATAGTTACTCAAGTCTTGTTCTGCCCTATTTTCTCAAGATATCCATATAGCATATTATGGATTCATGAGTTAAATCGTACAACATAGAAGAATACACAATAGGAGGGGTAGATTTTGTACTTTAAGGCTGAATTTTTCATTCTAGGAATAGCCGGTTAATCATTTACTTGAAAACTTTTGGCTGAACATTTTCAAAAGAGAAAATCCAACAGAGGTTCCTTCACCAATTTGGCTTTCAGCCCAGATCCTCCCCCCATGCAGATCTACGATTTTCTTGCAAATCACCAATCCTAAACCAAGTCCAATTTTTTTGCTAGTCAAAGACATGTCAGTTTTTTCAAATACCTGAAATATTTTGGATAATCCCTCTTTGGAAATTCCATCCCCATCATCTTTTATTGTAACTAGCACTTCTCGTCCTTGTTCTTTTGTAGTTATGGTGATTAGACCTCCTTTTTTTTGGCATGCGCTAATGCTGTTGTTAAGCAAACTAGTCAAAACCTGCAAGATACGTTTTTCATCACATAAAACAGAAAAATCATAATTCTCATTATGAACAATCTTAATCTTATCTGTTAATTGGGATTTGAGAATAGAGTCATTGATGATTGTTTTGAGATGATTTGTTTTTTTGTTCATTGTAATCTGATCAGATAGTAATTTTTGACAGTCAAGTATGTCAGAAATGTTCCCCAGAAATGATGTCACGTTGGATTTTATAGTTTTCAGATTCTCTCTCTGTTTTTCGTTTAATTCTACATATTTATCATCAAGTAAAATATCGGCATATGCAGAAATTGGAACAATAGAGGTTTTAAGCTCATTTGAGAGAGTGGATAAGAAATTACTTGTCTGAACATCATGATTTTCATTAACGTTCTTTTCTAGTTCTTCCAATAGGAGTTTTTCCTGTTCTAATTCTGCTTCTTTAAAGCGCAGTTCATCATATTTTTCACCATTGATATTTTTTTCTAGTTCAATTACTCTGTTTTCTAGCATTTGGTTTAATTTTCGCAGGATTAATTTTTCTTGTTCTATTTCATTGCGAGAAAAATCACTCTTAGAATCAATTGATATTCCAAATGGTACGCTTTTATCATTTGATGAAAAGTCAGTCAGCTGTTCTATAGTCTTACGTCTTAATTCTTTTTGCTGATCCAACATTCTATTTTGAATTATGGTGCGAAAATGCTCGCCCATATCGTCCTCATATTCCATATTTGTAATGTTTCATATTTTCTTACTGATTGATTCCTTATAACGTATTATATTGTATAATTAACAGAAAAAACAAATGAAATTCACGGACATAAAAGGGGAAAAACCATATGGAGCATCACAATATGCACGCAGTCTTATCGAAGCAAGTCTTGATCCACTAGTTACAATTAGTCCAGAAGGAAAGATTACTGATGTAAACGAAGCTACAGTCAAGGTTACAGGTGTATCCCGTGAGAATCTCATTGGCACAGATTTTTCCAACTATTTTACAGAGCCAATAAAAGCAAGAGAGGGATATGAACGTGTGTTTAAGGAAGGATCTGTCAGAGACTATCCTCTATCTATAAGACATTCATCTGATCAAATCACAGACGTACTTTACAATGCATCTGTCTATAAAGATGATAAAGGGAATGTATTAGGTGTTTTTGCTGCAGCAAGAGATATCACTGAAACAAAGAAAGTAGAAAAATTACTAGCAGAATTCACTGATGCAACAGCAAAAAAACAATTAGAACGTACTGATGCAACAGCATTGTCAGAAAAATTAAAAGGAGTTGCAAAAGATGAGTTTTCTACTATGATAACTCATGAATTAAACACCCCACTTGTACCAATACTAGTATACTGCAAAATGTTCAAAACATTAATGCTTGGCAAAATAAATGAAGAACAAGCAAATGCAATTAAAATAATAGAAAAAAATGCCAAAAGACTTGAGACTCTAATAACTGATATCATGGATGTAAGAAAGCTTGATCTTGACCAGCTTAAATTTAACATAGATGATCTATCTTTGGATACGTTTTTCTCTAATATTGATTCTGACTATAGGAAAGTCTTAGAAAATAAACAATGTCAGTTTACAACAAATCTACATGCCAAGAACATAGTCATCAAAACAGACAAAACAAGATTGAGACAAGTTTTTGACAACCTAATAGGCAATGCAATAAAGTTTGTCCCAGAGAACAAAGGAAAAATTAAGGTAGGTTCCATGAAAGAAAATGACACCATTGTTTTTTATGTAAAAGACAATGGGATTGGAATATTACAAGAAAAACAAAAAAACCTTTTCCAAAAATTCTATCAAATTGATACGTCAGAAAGAAGATCTGTAGGTGGAACAGGACTTGGTCTTGCAATCTCAAAAGGCATAGTGGAGAAACTGGGCGGCACTATCTCAGTTGAAAGTGATGGGAACACAGGAACCGCATTTTTCATACGATTGCCCTCAAATGTAATAGTGTAATTCTAAAATGGTAATATAGCTACAATTCAATGTAATATATTATGAAAATTTTAATCATAGATGACAATGAAGATATATCTACTGCATTTTCAAAATATTTTATCCATAAAGGTCATTACTGCTCTGTATCAAATAATGGACAAAATGCTCTAAGCATGATTGAAAACAACTCATTTGATGTGATTCTCATGGATCTTGCAATGCCTGAATTTTCAGGATCTGACATTGTCGAGTCTCTTTACAGTCGTAATTTGATTAATGATAAATTAATTGTTGCATTAACTGCGTCATCTCCTTCCGATGAAGAAAAGAATGTTCTTAAGAAGAAAGGTGTTCATTCCATACTAAAAAAACCAATTGATCCTGATGAACTACTAGACTATCTGAGCAAAATCAAAAGATAACTACAGACCATGGATGATCAACATATTATCAATGAACTAGAACAGTTAGCACTAATTCAAAAAAAGACATCTGAGTTATTTGCCTCCCAAGACAAATTAATTACGGGTAAATCCGATTTCGCATCCATACTTGACACACTAGATTCCACGGATAATGCGACAAAAAAGATCTCTGAATTACTTGCTAAAAAAAACAATATTCCAAAAGATACCCTAGCGAAACTACATCATGAACTTCGTACTCCAATGACTCCAATACTTGGATATACTGAAATGTTACTTGCAAATAAATTTGGTCAATTAAATGATGAACAAAGAAAAAAGATACAAATCATACATGAAAATACAAAACGCTTACTTGATACAATTAACTCCCTAGATGACATATTATCACCAATGCAAAATCAAGATGATAAAACAAAACAGGAAATAAATGAACTAAAACAAGAAAAAAAGATAACAACAAAACTAAATGACTCTTTAATTGGACAATTAAACAAGTTACAAGAAGAAAAAAATGATCTTCAAAAAACATTAAAGAATTCAGAACATAAAAAACTAGAACAAAACCAAGAAAAGATAATCTTGGATAAATCCATCAAAATAGAACAAGAGAAAAGTCGTCGTCTTTCCAAAAAACATATCCTGACAATAGCAGGAGCTTCAATAATCATAGCAATAATCACCGCTGGATACTCATTATTCATAGTTGATCTTGTGGGGAATGAGTATCGCATGGCAGATCTGGGCGAGATAAAATCAAGTTATGTCATACAGAATCTCAGGGGGGATACCATAGATACGTGGCTTTCATGGAGACTGGTTGAGGGTACTACGATTAACGTTAACCTAATTGATGGAAGCAAATATCCTGACAAAGTAGACATTGTAAGAACAGTTCTTCTTTCAGATGAATCAATTGAGATAGATAACTCGTTGTTACACAAGGGTCTCAAAGGTACCACGTCTACATACTATGTAGGTTGGGCTGGAGCACTTGGAAGCATACAAAAGCCAACCGAATTTTACATTCCTCAAAAATTCAACTTGATAGAATCAACAAAGGGGGAAGGAGACATTACAATAAAACTAACTTCTCAGCGAAACGGAGATGGTTATTCTGGATTTACAAAATCCATTGCAGATGATGCACAAAATCAGATATTGAAATCAGAAATTATAATATACGAAGTAGATAAACTATCAAAGGCGCAGTTTGAAACCATACTGAGACATGAATTAGGTCATGCATTTGGACTTGCACATTCTTCTGCTCCAGAAGATCTTATGTTTCCTACAATAGAAACAGACTATCCATATATCTCAGATTGTGATGTTGATGCCCTAACATTACTATATGATGGTGGAAAGAAAAGCGAAGTAACGTGTGAAATTTAACCCATTTTTAATTTAATCATTGCGAACAAGCACCCCAAATCGAGACATGACATTCGTCAAATTTTTTCTTTGATATTCATATTGATTATTCCTTTATGTACTTCATTGAACAATAAAATGAATCATGCTTAGAAGGTTAAATGACTGATCAAAATGTTGCCAAAAAATTTGGAGTGACTCCTGACGAGTTGTATAATTCACTTCAAAAGAAAGAACCGCTACTATTGTTTGACTTAAGATTACCCGATGCCTACAATGAAGGACATATCAATGGAGCAGTTCATGCAGTTTGTGACACCCGGACCAAAGACACGATAATGCCAAAGATTCCAAAGAACGTGAAACTTGTTCTTGTAGATGATGATGGAACAATATCTGAAGAAACTACAAAGATGATGTGCTCATTTGGATTAGACGCACACTATCTGCAAGGGGGAATAAAAAATTGGAATAAAGATCTGGTAAAGGGGAGTCCCCCTACTGCAATAACCCCTGATGAACTCTGGAAAAAGATACAAGATCAAAATATGTTTTTATTAGATGTTCGAGACTCTGATGAATTTTCTGATTTCAAAATTCCTGGAAGTGTAAACATTTCACTTTCAGATCTATTCAAGTTTGAAAATATCTCCAATATTCCACGAGACAAAGAAATCATTACAATTTGCCCACATGGTAATATGGCAATGGTTGCAACTTTTGTTCTTGCAAGAAACGGAATAAAATCACATGTTCTTGAAGGCGGTCTTGCTGGATGGAGTCAAGTTCTCAATACAGTAAAGGCTGCAAAAAATCCAACTGTGATTCAAGTAGAAAAAGTCGGCAAGGGCTGTCTCTCTCATGTTATAGTGTCAGAAGATGAGGCAATAGTAATTGACCCGCTTTATCCTGCTGAAAAGTATCTAGAGGTTGCAAGACAAGAGGGTGCAAAAATTACTAAAATAATTGATACACATCAACATGCCGACCATGTTTCTGCAGCCCAACAGTTGGCAAATCTTACTGGAGCTCCAATGTATGAAAGTGGACTAGAAATATGGAATAGATCATCTAATTTTCTTGATGATGAACAGGAGATACCATTTGGCAAATCAAAACTTCGTGTCATTCATACTCCAGGACACACTCCTGGAAGTCTGTCATATGTAGTCGATGAAAAATATGTGTTCACAGGAGATATACTATTCATTGAAAGTATTGGAAGACCTGATCTAAGGGATAAAGCAGAAGAGTTTGCAGGACGACTTTATGATTCGTTGCATAACAAATTGTTGAAACTTCCATCAAATATGATAGTATTTCCAACACATCATGGAGTATCTGTAAAGCCAGTAAATGGAATATTTTCAACTACTATCGAAAAGGCAAAAGAACACGATGTCCTGAAGTTATCAAAAGAAGAATTTGTAAAACAAGTAGTTAGCGTTACAGTGCCACGACCAATGAACTATCAAAAAATAATTCAGATAAACAAAGGCTCTATCCCTTTGATTCAAACAGATATTCCTGATTTAGAATTAGGTCCCAACAGGTGTAGCATTGCAGGAGCATAGGTAATATCTCATGGAACTTGCTGAATTTATAAAAAATCAATGCAAGTAGATTTTCCATTTTTCTTGTATAAGAGTAAAAAATAACACAGCGCTTGAATTAATCAGATAAATGATTTCCTGAGTTATTTTTAGTGTAAAATCTATCGTTATGACTGTTTTACGTGTCATTGAAAAATTAAATTTAATAGACCGATTTTAGTTGTAAATACAATGGGACGTAGAAAAACTCAAAAAATTATACGTTCTGGTCCAAAAAACGCAACAACTGGAATGTGTCCATTATGTAAGACAATAGGTAAGGTTTTCCTTCTTGGTCCCCCTGGTCAAGAGAGAGGAAAATGTGAGAAATGTCGCCAGGAATTTGAATTATAGTTCCAAAAAACTAACTAGCCCATCAAAATAATTACCCATAACTTTTTAAGACAAATTTTTTATGATAGATAATCATGAGTTCAGAAGCTGAAACAATCTACGAAAGAGTAGCAAAACTTGAAGATGAGATTGCATTACTTAGAAGTGAAGTTGATATTCTTAAAAGAGCACTACGAAACAAGATTGCCCGACACGAGATATCGATGATTAAAAAAGGACAAGATATCAGTTCTATTATTGATTAATTTTTTGTCTTTATACTTCTTATTAATTCTAAAATAAAATCCACATCTTCTGCATTTGGGTTGATCTCTAAATATCTATTCAAATATTCCAATGCGACATCTGAGTTTAATATTCGCTCTTCTAGTATTCCTTTATCTCTTATGTCATCTGGAGAATTAGGTTCTATAGCTAAGACCATATTTGTGCATCTCAATGCTTTATCATAAACAAAAGACTGAACGTAGGAATTTTTTAAATTTCTAGCTAATCTAACAAGAATATGTTCATGCTCTATGTCATCAAGAAACTCTGGTTTAAATTCTAACTCTCCACCAAAATTCTCATCTAAAATTTCTTGAAGATCATCTACATCTAATAATATTCCGTCATTGAATGGGTCTAAAATCATTTCTTCATTATATTTTACCAATATATGACTTGGAAATCCGATTATCTTAAGTTTTAATCCTATGAATTTTGCAATTTCAACATATAGTATGGACATTGTTATTGGCAGTCCTGATTTTTTATCAATTACTTCATTTAAAAAATTATTTTTTGGATTATAGTAATCATCATTATCTCCACTGAAACCTAAATTTTGAAAAATATGTTCATTTAAAATTGAAATTAGATATGTGGGATTTTTTACATCGCTGATTGACTCTTTTAATGATTTTCCGATAATGGCAATTTTCTGAATATATTCTTCAATACTCAGATCAGGATATTCTAGAATTTGAGCAAATTTGAGACATTTCTCAACTAGATTGAAGTTTGGATTTTTTACAAATGAAAGCCATTCTGCAACTAGGGGGTCAAATTTTTCTTGCAATTATTATTGTTTTATTCTATTCAGGTATAATTGTGGCTCTTTTATTTCTCTTGTATTAGGTGGAGTCTCCATTAATTTTCTGAATGTGTCTTTTCCTAATTTTTCATAGATGTTTTTTGTAAAGTCTCTTCCCATGTTTTTTCGAACCTGATTTGATGAGAAATCTGTGCCCATAAAGGTAGTAAGATAGTTTTGAAAATCTTTGTCATCTTTTAGTATGTTTTCTATGGCAAATCCTGCCATTCCCTCCATTATTGTAAAAGCTGCGTGATGTTGTTGAATCGGAATCAGCCATTTTTTGTAAATATCTAATAATTGTGGAATTGCATCTGAAATTTTAGGATCTATTTCCACATGTGTGAAAGTCATTACATCTGGACCGATTTGCTCAATTAAGAAATGATCCGGATTCAAGAAGAAAAATAG
Source organism: Nitrosarchaeum sp. (assembly GCA_046712755.1). GTDB lineage: Archaea > Thermoproteota > Nitrososphaeria > Nitrososphaerales > Nitrosopumilaceae > Nitrosarchaeum. Next base: position 35,909 of record JBKKCM010000046.1, read on the forward strand.
ATTTGCTTTTTTTGCAAATGGAAAGTCATCTGGAACAGCTTGAAGCTGTAAATATTCTGAAAGATTGTTTACTGTTTGATTATCTAATTCTAGAATTATTCCTGCTAGTTCTTCGTTAATCAAATTGACCTGTGTTGCTGCATTTTTGTTTAATTGCTGCAATTTTTCTTGTGCTGAATGAATCTGTTCTTCTAAAACAGTCATCTTTACTGCTCCTACATAACCTGAATTGACATTTGCAAATCTTGATTCATATGGTTCTCCTTGTTTGTGCAAAATAATTTGGGGATATCTAGAAAGCACAAACTTGTTTAGATAAATTACAGAATTCAAATAATCTCCATAAGTAGTTGAAATCTTTGAGATGTACTGAATGGCATATGTTGAATATACAAGATATTTTGCAGTATTTCTTTTCATTAGCTCTGCTATTTTCTTTTGATCTTCATTTGCAACTGCATCAAATAACTCTCTTACATATTCTTTTGATTTCTCATCTGAAAATACTTTTTCGCCTTTCAATTTTTTTAATTCTGTCAGATCCGGAAACTCTACCTTCAAATCATCTGAGATTTTGACTCCTAAAAATTCCTCAACTTTTTTCTTTAGTAATGGGAAGACTTCTTGAGCTATCTTTTCTAATCCCTCAAATTCCACTTTAAATGAGAGATCATCTTTTGCCCTGTCTGCTAGTTTGGCAATCTCTTTTTCCTCATTGATTTCTACAGTCAATTGTCCAAACAATGCCTCTGCAAATTCTTCAAATTCTCCCAATTCGCATAAAATCGTCAAAATACTACATTTAACATTATTCCTCCCTAGGAACTAAAAGAAATTATTAGTTCCAAATTGATTAGTCTGATATACAAAAATGCATGAATTCAGTCTAAATTTTCTCAGATGTGTTAGATGTGGCTCTAAATTAGAACTTGATGTATTTAAAAAAGAAACAGAGATTGAGGAGGGAATTTTAGAATGCAAGAAATGTACACGGTGTTTTCCAATAATCCAAAAAATTCCGATCATTTGGGATGATTTTTCAAAATATATTTCTGAACGTATGGTGTTGGGAGGAAAGTTATTTCATTCCGTATCTCATGATAAAATGAAGAAATTTCTTAAACATTCACTGTCTAATTCTAAACGAAATACTGATGATAGAACAACACTTGAAGAAAGATGGAGTAAAATTTATCAAAACAGTCTAAAATCTAAATTTTATTCTATAATTAAAAATGAATTAGGTGCTATGCCAAAATCAAAACTTGTTTTAGAATATGGCTGTTCTATTGGAATTTTGGGTAGTTTTCTTGCAGATTCTAATCAAAATGTATTTGGAATTGATAGATCTTTTAGTGCAATTAGTATTGCAAAAAAAACACAAAAAGACAATCTGGATTATTTTGTTGCTGATTTAATGTCTGATGTTTTTGGTAAAACAAAATTTGACTTGATTTTAGCATTAAATGTTTTGGAATTAGTAGAACCCAAAGATTTACTACAGCATATTTCCAAACAAATTCTCAAAGGTAACTTTGTAATATCTGATCCGTACGATTTTGATAGAGGCAAAAATTCCGTCAAAAAACCACTTGATGAATTGGCATTAAGAACAAGTCTGGAAGAATTAGGATTTGTTATCTCTAATAAGACAAAAAAGCCTTCTTATCTGACTTGGAATCTAAAACTAAATTCACGCACAACTTTAAACTATAAAGTAGATTTGATCATTGCAAAAAAGTGAATATAATCAGTATTGATAGGTAAAATGTGGAATCTCTATAAGCAGTGTTGAGGTAATACAAGTAACGTAGTGGTGTGAGTTTGCATATCTATTAGGAAGGACTGAATTAACTACTCAGCTGCGTTTGAAACCTCAGATCATGAAAATTCTTGCCTTATATCCTAGTTGCGACCTAATTAGGTATGTTAAAAAAACTATTTGCAAAACTGCAACGAAATCAAAAAAAGACATCCGATGATGTAAACGCATTCAAAGAATCTGAAAAAAAGAAACTTGAGCAGGAAGAAAAATAAAATGAAGTATAACTGCAAGGACTGCACTTTTCATTGGGAAGGATGGATGGATACTTTTGAGAATGTGCTTGTGCATGAAAAGACACATTTGAAAAAAACTGAATGATTAGTATGGCTGGTTTTCTGGGCGATAAACAAACCACCCTTGTACATCATTTGGCCAACATGAAAAGAGAATGCAAGATTGTAGAGATGAAAATACAAGACAGACAATACTTTACTCCTGATACATTAGAAAATGCAAAATCAATGCATTTTTCTTCATGTATGTGGTGTATTGGAAATTAGTTTAATCTTAAATCTTGTCCACCTGAATAATCTAGAACCTATTGTTTACAATAAAAAATATTTTATTATTCTAAATAGTGAAGTTCAACTATGTCGTTTGATAGCTTCCATCCTGAAACTTGGATTCGGAAAAATGTTATATCTCCACTAATGCCTGGACTACAACTGATGTTTAATTTAATATCTTCAGGTCCATCACTTTCTGCGGTGATTTGCATCGGAAAATGTGTGGGCAAAAATTGGTTAGCCCCTAGTATCTCAAATGCTAGTCTCGAGGCAGTTCCTGTAAGAGCAGGAATAGGAAGAGTATAGCCTACCCCATCTATGAATACTCCATCAACACGAATTGCATCCGCAGCATTATTGATTCCAAGTGGTTCGAAAATAATACTATTGACAACAAATGTCCCAGAAGTTGCAGCATTATCAATAACAAAAAAATCACCATCATCATCACCAGCTGAAGCGCATACAAATCCAGGAAAACTAGGTTCTAGTGTTGTCTTGAAAGGCACATACTGACTATTTTTTAATGATTCAATATCATTTTTTATAGACTGAATTTCGCTAGTTTCCGTTTTGATCAAACCTGTCCTAATTTCTAGAATATCAATTTGCGTTTGTGTAGACTGAGGAATTCCACCTCCTGAAGAACCTATATCATCAATACTGGTTCTAAGCGATGCTAAACCGTGTTGAGGATCTAAAACCTCTTGCTCTATAATACTGACTTCATTTTTTATCTCTTGAAGCCCAAAGTTAGGATTCGTTAACAGGTCTATTACTTGTTGAATGTTTGTTCCTATGTCTCCAAAAGCTAGTTGTAAGCCAAGTATCGATTGACATAGAAGGCCATCAAAGTTAGTTGGTTTCTTCTTTGCACATTCAGACTCTAGTGTTTGTGTTCTCTTTTTGCCATCGTCATTATCAGCTATTGCGTTTGTTAATGCTGCAGGTGTAATCAGAATTGAACATAGAATAAGTAATACAATAAATGATTTTTTCAAGCGATCGACTGATCTTAGTATTTTATTTAAATATGATCCTAATTTGTGTATATTTGGAAAATCTATTTATCAAATAAAACAATGGCTAAAAATACTCAAACCCTCTTAATGATCAAAATCGATTATGTGTATAGTTGGATTTTAAACAGAATCGTGTATGCCGGGGATGAGTTTTGTCAGATCAGTTTGACACCCACACCAATTTTAGGTTCAAAACCACACTGAGAGAAAACTCACGTCGCAGAAAATGCAATGTAAAATCTAATTTCAGCCAGATATAACTGATTTTTAGCTGTTTCTTTGAGTTTAGAAAATAACAAATATTTAAAATAGTGATTTACGAATATTTTTTTTAATTTTATCTTTTAATTCTGGAGTTATCTCTTCTGGTTTCATATTGTGATCTTTTGTTGCATGTGCTGTACATTGTGTCAAGATTTCCTCTTCAGACTTACCTTTAGCAACAAAACCACAATCAAATCCAACCGAACTGCATTTGAATTTTAACATATTCTTCTTTGGACATAAGTGAGTATAAAGTTATTGAAAAACAGTGTATAATGTAAACGTCACAGCAAAAAGAGTTTAGATTATACTCAAGTTTTTTCCCTTTTTATGTCACAATCTCATGTTATTGAGATTTTTTATGTGTTCCAAGTGTACAAAAAATACACAGATCATAGTATACATTAGATATTGATTTAGTACAACCACATTTACATGGGCATATTTTTTGTTGCAGTGTTATAACCTAAAGTTATGTCACACGATAGTGGATAATAAAATTGACTTTAGACAATATACATACTCTTAATATGACTGCAAGCATATTATTCAAAAATCAAGCAAAAATGCAAACAAAAATTCTTAAAATTAATCCAAAAAACCCACAAATTTCAAAGATAAGACAGGCTGCCAAAATTATAAAATCTGGAAATCTTGTTGCATTTCCAACAGAAACAGTATATGGTCTAGGAGCAAATGCTCTAGATTCAAAGTCAGTCAAAAAAATCTTTATTGCTAAAGGCAGACCGTCAGATAATCCACTTATTATCCACATTTCGGATATTGCAGACCTTAAGACGCTAGTGGATTACATACCGAATACAGCGCATGAATTAATTAACAAATTTTGGCCAGGACCACTCACATTAGTGCTAAAAAAATCAAAAATGGTTCCAAAAATTGCTACTGGTGGAATCAACACAGTTGCAGTAAGAATGCCAAAAAACAAGATTGCGCAAGCATTGATACGAGAAGCCGGTGTACCGATAGCAGCACCATCCGCAAATGTTTCTGGAAGACCAAGTCCCACCACATCAGAGCATGTATCTAATGATCTGGATGGTAAGATTAGCATGATAATTGATGGAGGTAAAACAAAAATCGGAATAGAGTCCACAGTAATTGATCTTTCCAGAAAAACCCCATTACTGTTAAGACCTGGAGGCGTGACATTAGAACAACTACAATGCATCATTGGTAAAATTACAATCCATCCAACCATACAAGAAAGAAAAACAAAATCAATCCATCGCTCACCCGGTATGAAATACAGACATTATTCTCCAAATGCAAAAATAATTCTAATTGAGGGTCCAAAAGATAAAGTAAAAGACAAAATTTTGCATCTTTTATCTCAATTCAAAAAACAGGGAAAAAAAGTTGGTATAATGACTACTGTAAATACAAGATACAAATCAGATATGACTGTATTTCTAGGTAATAATTTGGATATGATGGCTGCTAACTTATTCAAAACATTCAGAGAGTTTGATGCAAAAAAAATAGATGTGATACTTGTACAAGGTATCAGTCGTAAGGGGTTGGGTCTTGGAATAATGAATAGACTCGAAAAAGCTGCCTACAAAAAGATCAAGATTTAAAGTATTTTTGGATCAGGGTAAAACAACTCTTGTATTATTTACATTAGTCCATTCATAATTAACATAAATCTATTTAATGTGAGTTATTTATTTTTAAATGTGCAAGATGTTGATCCTGATTTGGTAAATTTTACACTTATTCAGAGATTACACATGATAACGCTGATTTAGTTGTTTAGAGTTTAGAATTCACTAAAGAGGATTTGAAAACGGATATAATTTCCTTAATTTTTAAATCGTCGTTAAAATTCAGATTAGCTATTAGTAGAATCATATAATTCCCAATAGGAATTGATATTTTTTCGGCATTACTTCTTTTTGAAACAACATAACTTACTGGACCGTATAGACTGTCATAATCTTCTCTCATGTTAAGATCTAGTTTTAATTGCATATACATCATTTTTCGTACTTCTTCAGTTCCAACTGGCACCACACCTTTTCTAAAACCCCCTGCAATTAGATTGCCCATATTGTTTATCACTCCAATAAATTCAATATGGTCATTTTCAAGAATCATTTTACAGTTTTTTTCTATCTCTTGTAATTTAGAATCAGGTAAAATTGACATCAACTATCAACTCGATTATTCTTACTAAAGAATATGCTGTGAGTATAGTTAAAAATCAAGAAATTTGTGTTCATTTTATCGAGTTAACGAAAAGACAATCACCACAACACCGATGCCAATTATTGAATAATATCCTATTTTATTTCTCGGCAAATGCATTTTGTTATGATATTTTTTAGTTTCCATATTGAAAATAATGATATTTTGCTATATAACATGGAAGCAACACATCGCAATACATTGTATTCATAAAGATAATGTACAAAAATTCTTAGAATTGAAAAAATCGCCTTGGATTTGACAGATTAACTGTATTTGTATAGGGTTAGTTGAATTGTTTTAAAATTATTTATTCTTTTTGTCCAAGACAGTTGCATACGAGATAATGCATTGTGTTACAAGATAATATGGAGTAAGTATACTTTGTACATATAATATGTCTCTAAATTTTGTATGAACTTAGAAAAAAATGGGCGTAAATAAAATACACAATTACTAAAAATCTATTTAATACAAGTTATTTACTTGAAAGTATGCCTGAGATTAAATCAGATAAAAAAAGTCAAGTTTCCACATTAAGGCTTCCGACAGAATTAATTTCAGAACTCAAAAAAGAGGCAAGTTATGAAAAAGTAAATTTCAACTCTCTTGTGACAAAAATATTGTCAACTCATGTATTGTGGGGTAGATATGAACGAAAAGTGGGATTGCTACCAATGACTAAACCATTTGTAAATGCTGCAATACACAGGCTCGATGACAAAGAGATCATCATATTAGCAAAAGTAATTGAAAAAGAAACTTTTTCAAACATATTACGTTTTATGAAAAGAGAATACAGTGTAGATGATTTTATAGAAATTGTACGTGCATGGCTCAACGTAGCATGGATGCAACATAATGTAGAACAAGGCCAAGACTCATACATTTTTACTATTCAGCATGATCTTGGGGAAAAATGGTCGTTATATGTAGAGACACTAATCACGGAATTATTTTACGACATTATTGGCAAATCACTTAAAATTCAATCAAAAAGAGGAAACATTACATTGATTTTCCCTATCGAATAAAATGTATACATTGTAATGCTACTAGTATAAGTGGAATAGATCAGATCAATATTTTGTGAGAGAAGCAAAACATCAACAAATTAGTTCCCCGTATGCACATTCCATGTTTTGTTATCTCTGTTTTTTTCCCAAATTTTTTGACTATGGAACTGATGGAAATGGCACGCACTAAATTTTGTACATCTATTAGCTGTATGGATGGAAGAATCCAACTACCAATAATACATTGGTTAAAAGAAAAATACAAGATTAGTTATGTAGACACTATAACAGAGCCTGGTGTTGACAAATTATTTTCAAATACTGAAAAGATACAAGAAATTAAATCTAAAGTTTTAATTTCCGTAAATGTACATGGATCAAAACTAATTATAATTTCTGGACATCATGATTGTGCGGGAAATCCTGTTTCAAAGAAAGAACACATTACACAGATCAAAAATGCTACATCTACTATCCAATCATGGAAGCTGCCAGTCAAAGTGATTGGAGTATGGGTAAATGAAGACTGGGAATTAGAAGTTTTTAAGAACTGAACAAAATTATAAAATTAAATCTAATTTTCGGGTTTCATGATTATTTTACCAAAGAAATTACCTTTAAGCATTTTAGTGTGTGCTTCTGCTGCTTGCTCAAAAGAATAAGTAGAGTCAATCTCGGCTTTTATCTTGCCTTTACCCATCCAATACAAACCAGCCTCCATCTCAGCTTTTGTTCCCTGAGTTGAACCTAAAACGTTGATTCCCTTAAAGAAGATATGTCTGAGATCTATTTTTGCATCATATCCTGTTGTGGCACCACATGAAACCAGTGTACCGCCATAATTTAACAAACTAAGTTGTTTGTTAAAATGGGTTTCACCGATATGATCAAATGCTACATCTATTCCGATTCGTCTTCCCTCTTTTGTTGCAATCTCTTTAGTTATTTTATAGACCTCCTTTGACCAGTCTTCTTTTCTGTGATTCACTGCATAGTCTGCACCAAGATTGAGACATTTCTCAAGTTTGTCTCCACTTGCAGTCGCAATTACTGTACATCCATATAGTTTAGCAATCTGTATTCCAAATGACCCAACTCCAGAACCACCACCCATAATCAACACGATTTGTCCTGGGGTAATCTTTGCTCTACCGACAAGCATGTGCCAAGAAGTCAATATTGTCATAGATGCTGCTGCAGCTGCATCATAGCTTACACCTTCTGGAATTTTTGAAATATTAGTTTCAGGTAAATGAATTAATTCGCTATATGCTCCCCACAAAGGCCCAGTCTGAAATCCCCAAACTTGTCTTTTTGTACAATCATATTCTCTGCCTGAAGTACACAACTCACATGTTCTACATGCTAGATTTGAGTGAGATACGACCCTATCGCCAATTTTAAAACTTGTCACATCTTCTCCTACTGCAATCACATCTCCAGCTGCATCAGAACCAGAAATATGCGGTAATGGAATCGCAATAGGTTGTCCTCGCATTCCCCAAAGATCATTATAGTTTAGAGCCGCTGATTTCAGCTTAAGGACTACCTCATTTGATTTTGGTTTTGGTTCTGCTATTTCTTTTACTTTAAGGATTTTTACATAATTATCATCTGGGGTATATTCTTCGTATACTACAGCTTTCACATAATTTACACATTGCTACTAGTATTTAGAAACAAAGAATACAATGTAATACTACTGGTTTATCAACTGATTTCCTAATTACATATTAGAGTGTTAAATGAAAATAAATCACTAATATCTAATCATGACTGTTGCCCATCTTGTGGAAAAAATACGGTAATTGTGGATGAAAAAATTGGAGAGTCGTATTGTACTCATTGTGGATTTGTAATATCTGAAAATATGGTTGATGCTGGTGCTGAATGGCATTCGTTTTCAGGCGATACGAGAAACCAAACTAGAGTGGGGGATCATACTTCAATATTGATTCATGATATGGGTCTCTCTACTATGATTGGAAGAACAAATCAGGATGTAACAGGTAAACCAATATCTCACATGATGAAAAATTCTTTTAATCGATTACGGTTGGAAAACAATAGAACTCGAATTAGCTCTTCATTGGACAAAAATTTTGTACAAGCATTTGCTGATATGAATAATCTAAAGATGAAACTAGCACTTTCTGACTCTATTATTGAAACTGCTGCATACAGGTACAGAAAGGCTGTGGAAAAAGGTCTCATCAGGGGAAGATCAATTAAGGGAATGGTAGGGGCATGTGTTTATTTTGCATGTAGGGATGCAGAAATTTCAAGAAATCTCAATAGTGTTGCAAAAACAATTAATATATCAAGAAAAGATTTGTCAAAATGCTACAGAACTTTATTGAAAGAATTTGAGATTACAATGCTTCCTCCAAACCCGATAAACTCTGTATCTAAAATTGCAAACATTCTAGG
>JBKKCM010000047.1:0-17477 GCA_046712755.1 Nitrosarchaeum sp.
CATTTACAATTATGAATGGTGATATGGACAAACGAGAACAATTCCTTATTGACCACAATATGATGTGGCTTAGGGATTAAACCTCTTTTTTTATTTTTTTAACAAGTTAATCTTTTGAATTCATATATAATTTATCTAGGCAAATTTCATCCTTGTTATGCTGGATTTCATTTGTAATTTTTAAAGTGTTGGAATTTTTATTTTATCAATTTTATTCTATAAAATACAAGTAGGGAACTAAGAGAAATTACTAGTGTTATTGCAGGCAACGGAAATTCTGGCACTATCATAGTGCCTGTTAACTCTATAACGCTTCTATCTTGTGGAAAATCAATTTCCAATGTTCTTGTTTCTGTGTTAGTTTGTATTTCTGTATAGTTTAGCTGTTTTTTGTTTACATCGTCAACAGTGCCACTGCTTACTACAAATCTTGTATCTTTACCATCTTGAATTGAATCCATTATTTTTCTTGATAACTGTAATTGTAACTGTCCACCATTCTCTCCGCCAATTACTTCGACAGTCAGTTTTTTTGTAGAAGAATCTGCATAGAACTCCTGAACTATTCCACCGGTGATATTATACGGAACAGGATAAAGTCTGCCGTCAATATTTAGAGGTTTTAAACCAACTACTTTAACGGATGATATGATGTCAAGCTCAGGCGTGGGAGGAAAAACATGAATCTGTATGGCTTTTACAATTTCATCCTCTGGAATAGATTGTTGAATTATTGGGACATCGATTTGTGGAGGGGTAGATGGCATGTTATAAGCTGTTGCACCTTGTCCAAAGATCTCCATTACAGGAATTGGATTTCCTGATGGCGATGTTATTACTGTTGAATATTCAGGACAAACGTTAGATTGAGATAGTAATTTACATGCATATGCCATAGCTTCATTGTAATGCACCCATGTAAAGTAAACAGACTCTGGAGCTTTATAGCGGTAAAGAGCTAAATGTGATAATTCATGAGATAAAATCCATGCCCCTGACCAGCTCTCTATCTCATCATCACAAGCACAAACTAGGATAGATTCTGATCCGATACCTGAAATAGTAAACAAGCCATAGTTTCCTTGCTGAACCAGAATTTTTTGGGCTGCATTTTCATCCACTATTACAATAGGTATGACAGTTGGAGATATTGTAGAAAAATATTCGATAAAGTCTTTTTCTGAAATACATGCAGCATAATCTTGTTTGTAGGCAAGACGATATAGTGAAAGATATTCATCTGTTATCACTCGATAGAATTCTAAGCGTTGATTGTCAGAATCATCGCATTGATCTTTACTGGTAACATAAAATATTCCATATATTACAGTGTCAATATTGCCAACACCATCAAGCTTCAGTTGTCTTAACTGTAATGCATATTGTGCAGTTGAATTAGATGATTCCTGTGCAATAGATTGAGGAATGAAGGATATGAAAGTAGCCAATACCAGTATTGCTAAAACACTTAGAAATTTAATCAATCTAGAAACACCTCAAAATGATACATCTATCTTTAATGCCGGCATCAGTGATGTGACTTTGAATAAAGTTTATTGTTACAACGAGTTTATTTTCTACAGAACTAATACCCATATTGCTTGTATACTTCACCAATATTTGGAGTTGTTGTTATTTTGGGCTTTTATCCGAAAACAGTTGAAAATAACATAAAAGTAACTAGAAATAAAACACCGAATAATACGTACATTGTTTTATTATAGTTTGAAAAAAATCTACTTGAATTAATTGTTGAAGGCATTAAGATTGATGTTGGCTTGATTAATAACGGCAGATTATTTACATCAACGATTTCAAATAACTCGTAACAGATTAGTCCATAAAACTGACATATTTGTAAGCATGACTTAATTGTTTTACAAACAATAAACTAACAATGGCAAGAAAAAATACTCGACAGAAGTGCATCTAAATGTCAAGTGAGATCAAAGATAAAGTAGGAAAACTTGCTGGAATTGAAGTTCTGGAAAATAACGGCATTGACTTGGAGAAACTGAGAAAACTTATTTTGGCTGGTGTAGGTGCAGAATTTGCAACATATTATTATTATACAATATTACGAATGCATTGTACTGGCCTAGATGGCGAAGGCATTAAAGAAATTGTTGAAGATGCCCGGATAGAGGATAGAAATCACTTTGAGGCAATGACCCCGCGGCTATATGAGCTTGGAGGAAATCTTCCAAGAGATCTTAGAGAGTTTGCAGATATCGCAGGTTGTCCTGATGCATTCCTACCAAAAAACTGGGAAGACATTGACGAGATTTTGAAAGTTCTTCTTGATGCGGAAAAATGTGCAATTCGTTCATGGGGTGAAGTGTGTGATTATACTGTTGGTAAGGATCATCGAACATATGAAATTGCTCAAAAAATAATGGGCGAAGAAATAGAACACGAAGCTTGGTTTGTAGAACTCCTTTCAAAAAGACCATCAGGACACTTTAGAAGGGCAGTTGTAGGACAGTCTGATTCGTAGTTTTATTTTATTATAGTTTGAAAAAAATCTAAATTAATTGTTCAAGACATTAAGATTTGTATTGTGTTGCCAGAAATTAATCATGCCATACGCTTTTGGTTGTAGTGGATTATTTATGATAAATTAATCGTACATTTCACCATGTTTTAAAATAACACAATTCAATAAAGAATAATCAAGTAACCAAACTCTAGGCATAATTTTTTGTAATTTGATGAGCTATGGTATGTGACTAATTAGGGGAAACTAATTCTAATATGCTGGAATTATTTACAGTATAGGAAAATTCATGTATGACATTGAAATCTTACCTCCTAAACTTCCCCATATCAAAAATTTATATCATAACTCAAAGGACTTTCTATTGTATTGACCGTATCTGATCTTAAACAATCATATCCTGATTTGCCCAAACCTAAAATTAATTGGGCAAGAATTGAGGAGGCTGAAGACTTTGCTAATACTGTAAAGTTGTTCCGTCAAGGAAAATACAACGAAGACAGCTTTAGACGATATAGACTCCAGCATGGAGCATATGGCACCAGAATGACCAATGATTATGCTATGGTTCGAATCAAATTGCCTGCGGGAGAAGTTTATCCGCACCAACTTGAAAAAATATCTCAATTAAGCGAGCAATTTTCTATAGGCAGCGCTCATTTTTCGACAAGAGAAAATATTCAATTACACTGGGTAATCTTGGAAGATGTTTCAGAAATTTTACGAGGACTTGCTGAAGTAGGTCTTACATCGCGTGAAGCATGTGGTAATTCTGTAAGAAATGTAATGTGTAGCCCTTTATCTGGAGTTTGTCCTGATGAAGAATTTGATTCTACTCCGTATGCACTTGCCACAGCTAGGTTCTTCTTGAGAAATCCATTATCGCAAAGTCTCCCAAGAAAATTTAAATTTAATTTTACGTGTTGTGAAAAACATGGAATGGTAAGAATGGTCGATGTTGGATTGATTCCACAAACTAGAGATTTGGATGGAACTATTCAAAAAGGATTCAAAATTTTTCTTGGTGGAGGATTAGGTAACAAATCTTTTGTAGGTTATCAATTAGAAGAGTTTACCCCAGAAGAAGATCTTTTGTATACCTCCATTGCAGTGCTGCGAATTTTTGATAGACTAGGTGATAGGAAAAACATGGCTCGAAATAGAATGCGTTATCTTGTAAATGACATGGGTTGGGAAAAATTCCAAAACCTGGTTCTTAAAGAAAGAGCTATAGTAAGGGCAACTCAATCTGTTGTCACTAGCCTTGAAGTAGATCATACTCCATCAATAATTAAAAGACCAATTAAAATATCTGATGAAAGCGGAAGTTCAATTCCTGATGGATACTCAAGGTGGCTAAAAACCAACACCATAAAACAAAAACAGTCAGAGTATCACTCTGTATTCATAACCCTTGAGGCTGGAGATATTACATCAAATCAGATAATTGCACTGGCAACAATAATTAGAGAATTCTCTTCAGAAGGCTATGCAAGAGTTGGGTTTGTACAAAACATTGCATTACGTTACGTACATGAGGATGATTTGTCACGTCTGTATTCCAAACTGCTTACAGTGGGGTTGGCAAAGTCTGGTGCCTTAACTATGGCTGCACCTATAGGTTGCTCAGGCACTACTTCGTGTAATCTTGCTTTGACTAACTCTCATAGACTGGCAAAGGAAATTCAAAGAAAGTTCCTTGAACTCAAATTAGATCAAGATGATGATCTATGTGATTCTTCCATTAAGATAAGTGGATGTCCAAATGCATGTGGCCAACATGGCATTGCCACAATTGGTTTCTTTGGTGGGGGAGGTAGAGTTGGAAAAGAAATGTATCCTAACTATCAAATGTCTTTGGGAGGACGCTCTGATGGAGAAACAATGCTTGGTGCCACATGTAATAGAATTCCTGCAAAAAGAGTAATTCCAGTAATTTTAAAAATTATTGAATTATTCAAACAAAATAAAAAATCTGATGACACTCTTAAAGATTGGATGCACAGAGTTGTAAACGGAAAAGAAGATTCTGAAATAAAATCCATCCTTGATATAAAAAAAGCTTTGGATTCATTTACGATTCCACCTACAAAAGAAGAAGATCCTGATTTTTACAATGATTATGGAAGTGATTCTAGTTATCACACAAAAACTGGAAAAGGCGAATGTGCAGCATGAGCCAAGAAAAGACAGTCAAAACAACAACTGATATTGATTCACTGAGATCTGAAATTAGAGATAAAAGTATTAGAGTAATTGACGTACGAAGAGAAGAAGATTACAAACAGAGCCATATTCCAACTGCAGTAAATCTTCCACTTGCAACTTTATTATCTGATGATAGTCCAGAACGTGTTTTAAAACTTGTAAATGCAATGGGCATAGACGATGAAACCCCCGTGGTCGTTTATGATGATACCTTTGGTGCGCTTGCATCTAGAGTTGCTTGGACGTTGGAATATCTTGGTCATTCTGACGTCTCTTTACTTGAAACCACTTTTAGTAAATGGAAATCACTTGGTTTAGAAAATGACAATAAAATACCAGAAATACAAAGCAAGAACCATTCCATTCATCTTAAACCTGAAATTTTAGCTACATCTGATTATTTAGAAACATCAAAAGATAAACCAAATGTGATCCTCATTGATAACAGGGAAAGACTAAACTATCTGGAACAACATATTCCTGGTGCAATAAATCTTCCATATAGAACTCTTGCAACCCAAGATAAAATTCTACGACCTAAGGAGGACATGAAGCGACTTTTAGATAACAGGAGAATTTTCAGCAATTCTGAAATTATTACTTATTGTGGAAGCGTTGGAACTCTTTCGGGTTTGGCTTATTACGCACTAAAATCAGTTGGTTTACCTAATGTTAAGCTGTATGTACGCTCTTTCAAAGAATGGAAAGGCCTTGAGAAACCAATAGCAAAACAACAGGATGCAAGCTATTGGGACTTGTCTGCAGAATAACTTAGGATATTTCGTTTCTAAGCTTTTTAGTAATTGTGACTTCTATGTTGTCAAAAAGATTTAGCATCTTATCTTTGTTTTCAATAAGATAATCTACTCCTCTGTCTTTTAATCTGATTTTCCACAATCTTATTTCTCTGTGTTCTTCAAAGAATTGTTCAATCATTTGTTCTCCTGACTTTGTTGGGTCAATAAACTCTTCAAAGTTCTGAATTGTTTTTTCAACATTTCCTTCTTCTATTGTTTCTCTAACTGATTGTATGGCTTGACTTAGCTCTTTTAGGTTCTTGACTGGTTTTGGTAATTGTTTTTTTGTGATTCCAAATAATCCTTTTTTCTCTTTTCCCATTCTTTCTGCAACATCTGCTGTAAGATCATATATCGGAATTCTACTTAGACCGTCTCGTTTTTCGTGCTGAACGATTAATCCTTTTTCAAGTAATTTTCGCAATGCATCGTCTGCATCAGCTTTGTCTAGAAATGTTGTCCATACAATAGCACCAAGTGTATGATACCCTTGTCTGATTGATTCTAAAACTACTACTTCTACAATTCTTTTGAATCCTTCTTCAATTCTAACATTTGTAAAATCTTTATCTCTGATTGACTTTCTTGCATTTTTTACATCGATTTCGATTGAACGCTTTAATGCTTCAAGCGATTCTGGAACTTGGTTTACTAGAGACAGAAAACATGCTTTGTTGTACCATGCCATTCCATATGTAGGATCTGACTCTACTGCTTTTCCAACTGCATCTAGTGCTTTAGAATAATTTTTTTGTTCATAGTGGACTAGTGCTTTCAAATTCCAAGCTTCGGGGTTGGTTACATCTATATCTAAAATTTTATCGTAAATCTTTAGTGCGTCATTATACTCTTCCAAGTGGAATCTTGCATAGCCTAATTTCATCAAAGTCTCAATGTTGTTTGGGTCGATTCGTAATGCCTGCTCAAAAATAACCGTTGCCTCTTCAAGCTTTTCGTCAGCCATCAGGTTTACTCCCTTTTTAAATAATTTTTTAAGATTATAATCAGGGTCTACTAGTCCTGTATTCTCAACCTGATCTGTCTTTTTATGCTCTATCTCTTTTTCATTTGATTTTTTTTGAAATGGCTTCACTAGCTCAGCTAGGACATTTAATCTAGATAAATACTATCCTGAATTGAGCCTAGTTCTTGACATGTCTAAATCTCTGAAAATGTAGAAATACTTGGAATTTACACAAACGATTGTGTCATCTCGTCATAGATTAGAGGTTCAAGGCCAAGCACCATTCAAACAATCTGGTATCTATGAAGTCCAGATCTTTATTGCTGATTCCAAGCCGTCTGTTGATCAAATTAGAAATAAGCAATTTTCTTCATTATGGAAAGGACATTTTCATCTTCGAGTAAAAGATGGAATATTCACAGAGATACTTGGCTCTGATGAAAATCCAATTCCTTCTTCTGTTTATGAACTAGCTACTGCTTGGATTGTTGTTGCTGATCTATTTTCTTCACTACATTCCGTTTTTGATGTCTCTTTAGGAAAACCATCAAAGGAAACTAAATCTGAAACTAGAACTGAAATTGAATCACCAAAACCGCGACGTACTGTAACAACTCCTGATTCTTTTACTACATATGGTTATACCGGTCCACAAGGTGACAAAGGTTCAACTGGTCCACAAGGTGTACCTGGTGACAAAGGTCCACAAGGTGACAAAGGTACACAAGGAGAAAAAGGAATAACTGGTGATAAAGGCGATAAAGGTGACAAAGGAGTTTCTGGTCCTATTGGTGATAAAGGAGATAAAGGCCAAATTGGTCCACCTGGTGACAAAGGTCCTGAAGGACTGAAAGGTTCACTTGGTCCACAAGGAGAACGAGGATTAACTGGTCCACCTGGTGACAAAGGTCAAATCGGATTGCGCGGAATTACTGGCGAACAAGGTGACAAAGGTCCACTAGGACTACAAGGTGTTTCAGGCGATAAAGGATTAACAGGTCCCACCGGTCCTATTGGAGAAAAAGGTCCCCAAGGTCCACAAGGTCCTGCTGGTGCAAAAGGATTAACCGGAGTTCCTGGACCACAAGGAGAAAAAGGTGACAAAGGTCTAATTGGTCTGCAAGGCGATAAAGGATTAACAGGCCCATCAGGTCCATTAGGAGATAAAGGTCCACAAGGCCCCCAAGGTCCACAAGGTGAAAGAGGTCCATCAGGTCCATTAGGAGAAAAAGGTCCACAAGGTCCACAAGGCATTCAAGGTCTACAAGGTGAAAGAGGCCCAATAGGTCCAATCGGTCCACACGGTGAACAAGGTAGAATAGGTGAGCAGGGCCCAGTGGGTCAAGCTGGTCCTAGAGGTCCACCTGGTCCACCTGGAGAAAAAGGCATAGCAGGAGGAATGTCTATGGAACAAAAAGCATTATTCAAAGAACTTTTGGAAATAATGACTAACAAAAATATCATTAGTACTGAAGAACAAATCAAACTGATGAGTTATCTTTACTAATGCTTGACAAAGTGTATTACTGATGAGTGAAAACCCTGAAAAAATAGAATTCAAAATGTTGGATTACAAACGTCTTGAAAATGATTTTGTGTCTTTTGAATTAGAGGATGGAACAATTGTAAAAGTTAAAGTTGATTTAGATCGAGTTGGCAAAGCTGTCAATTTTACAAATCCTGATGGCACTCCGCATTATGCGATTAATACTTCTGTAAAATTATCTATCACTCCACCTGATAAGAAATTTACAGTTCAAAAAAATACAATTAAAGGAAAAAATTCACAACCTCCAAGCCAAATGTTTTCTTGACCAAAATCTCCATACTCCCAACCCTGCTGTGAGCAGATTGTTATCTATTTCAAATTGGCTTCAAAAAATGTCAGCGTCTTCTCCCATGCATCCTTTGCTGCATTAGGAGCATATCTATCTCCAGATGGATTCGCAAATGCATGATTCACATCAGGGTAAATGTGGATTTCATTTTTGATTTCTAGATCATCAAGTGAAGATTCAAACTCATTTACTTTTTCAGGTGGAATCCCTTGATCAAGTGCTGCAAATATTCCAAGTATAGGCCAGTTGATTTTTGAAAGTGTTTCCTTGTCTGTTACTAGCTGCCCATAGTAAATTACAGTGGCATCTATGTCATCATTATTTAGCGCAAGATTAAGTGATTGTCCTCCGCCAAAACACCATCCAATTGAGCCAATCATTTGTGGTCCAAAGTTTTCTTCAAGATATGCAACTGCAGCATTCATGTTGTCATTCCAGTATTGCTGCTCAAAAGAGGCTCGAAGATCTCTTGCCTCATCTAAGGTCAGGGCAATCTGGCCGTCATACAAGTCAACAGCAAGTACAATATATCCATGTGAGGCAAGCTTTTCAGCCATATCTTTTATGTTCTCATTTACACCCCATAACTCGTGAATCATGATGATCCCAGGAAAACTTCCAGCAGCATCTGGCTGTGCAAGATAGCCATTTGATTTTTGAAAATAGTTTACTGAATTGGTCTTTACATTATACAGACCTGTTGGAAATATCTCGGAATTATTGTTGTCAGCAGTGTAATCAGGCAAAACATGGATTCCCCATCCGCGTTCAATTAAAACAGCATATGTGGTAGGTTTCACACAGGCTGGTATTCCATTTGATTTTTTCATGATGATCTCCAAGCCTTCTGAACATTTTATGGATTCCAATGTAACATTATTGGAAAACTGTTCTCGTGGAGAAGTTTCAAATGCCACAAAATGAATGTGTTCATCATTTTGTTGCACATTAAAAATCGTAATGGCATTTACTGGTAGAAATAGACTAATGAGAAACAAAGAAATTATTACATTGTTTACAAAATTTCCCCCCTTGTTAATCTCAATAGTTTCAAAATATATTATCTCAATTTCTAAATATAAAATATGCCTATATTGTTTATGGGTAAAGTAGGAAAAATACTAATATTAAAGAAAATTTAGTACCTCCTATTATGTTTATTATTTTTACCTGATAGCAAATGTTTTCTTAGAATTTGAATTTGAACTTTTTGGTTTCCTCTTGAAATCTTTTGAATAATTTATCTGCTTTAATTTTTAGTTCAAGCATTATCTCTTGCATGGTTTCTCGATATTCTTTATCCGAATCTTTTACCAAATAATATTCCACTACTAAATCTCGATATGGTGATTTAACTGATCTTATTATGTTTATTATTTTTACCTGATAGCAAATGTTTAGTTAATCTTAGAGATTAGAAAAAGGAAAACAAATCGTCATTAGATGACGATTGTTAGTTTTTTGACGTTTTTATCGTCGTCTTTTTGGAGCTGCTCTTTTTCTAGGAGCTGCTTTTCTTTTTGGAGCTGCTCTTTTTCTAGGAGCTGCTTTTTTTGCTGCAGATTTTCTACTAGATCTACGTTTAGAGGCAGCTTTTCTTTTTGTAGCCATTGATGAATCGCCCTTTTCATAGCTTTTCTATAGTTAGAATAAACAAAATTACACAAACTGATTACTATTTGTCAACGAAATTTTATTTTTAAAACTTAATTTTGATCGGAAAAATCTCAATAAACACTTTCAGCTGATGGTCTTCTTCCTTGCAACCAACTTTTTTTTCCACAAATAGTGCATTGGTACTGTCTTCTACGCTTGTATGTTGCCATTTCTGGAAGAAAAACAAGAATTTGTTTTGTTTTTGCCATGCAATATTTACACCATCTATGTTCTGTATCTTGATCCATTTTATTATTTGAAATTAGAATTATACCCCACGTGTTTTAATTATTGTTAAAACATCTTCATCTTGTACAATATGATCTAATCCCACTCTTTGTCCACCAAACTTTACACTTTTTCCCCATATCAAACCATATCTGAATTGTCTTTTCATACTTCGATGTAGTTTATTACAAATATCTTCTACCGTATCGCCCTCTCTTGCAATTAGCGGTTCTTTAAAGTCTGTTTCCCCACCTTTTGGTCTCATGTATATTCTAATGAAATTAAGTTTTTCATAGATTTTCTCTTTTAGTAACTCTATGTTGATTTCTGAATTTGCTGAAACTTCTATTACTTCTGATTTTATTTTCGTTTTCAAATCTTCTAGAAATTCTCTATTTACCAGATCTATCTTATTTAAAATTGTAAGTGATTTTGAATAACTAATATTTCCAGCGATATGATCTGCTAATTGCTCTGATGTGATGTCTTCTCGAATGACAACTCTGGCACTAACCATGCCATAAATATGTAAAATATCTTTTAGGTGCTGTTCTGAAATTTTTGTTAGTTTTACTTGCTGGGCAACGGCAATTCCCCCCATAGAAGATTTTTCAATTGTGATGTTTGGAGGTAATCTGTTTAATCTAATCCCTATGTTTCCTAACTCGTTAACCAATACATCTTCATGAAAAGGCTGAAAAACATCCAGCATAAGTAAAACCAAGTCTGCACTTCTTGCAACAGATAGTATTCTTTTGCCCAGTCCTTTTCCACTTGACGCACCTTTGATAATCCCCGGTAAATCAAGAACTTGGATTTTAGCTCCTCTATATTCCATCATTCCTGGAACTACTGTTAGAGTTGTAAATTGATAAGCGGCAACTGCAGACTTTGCATCTGTTAATTTGTTTAGCAATGTCGATTTTCCAACACTTGGTAATCCGATAAATACAACTGTGGCATCTCCCGCACGTCTGACATCAAATCCATCTGTTTTTACACCTCTTTTTTGAATTTCTTTGTCTTCTTGTTCTCGTTTTAGTTTTGCAATTTTTGCTTTTAGTAAACCGATGTGGTGGTTTGTAGCTTTATTGATTTGCGTTTTTGCCATTTCATCTTGAATGGCTTTAATTTTTTCAGGAATTCCCAAATCTATTCAATCTTTTTACCATCCTTTTCAAATAAAATCCTATGATTTTTCTTCATTATCTCTATTCTTGTGATTGTACTGGTTTGTGTTTAATCAATTACGTCGGTATTTATCATCTCAATTCGTAAAGATGTGACTTGGTTACTTGTGACAAATGTTATCATGAACATCATGATCAATGTATGGGAAAAACGGGAATGTTTGATTGTGATTGTAAATGTATTAAACAATCTTAATTTTCTGATTATCTCATTTATCTAGATGATTCTTTGCTTTAAATAACAATGCATTGTTAGTAAAGTATGCCTCAACTACAAATCACTGCTGAAACAATGACTAGAATAAAGATCATTACTGGAATTAGCCATGTCCGCGATGGAGATTTTATGGTTAATGAATTGATCGATATTTTAGAGCAAAAAATTCGAGCACGACGATAATCCATACCTCTTAGATCTGACTTGGGTTTGAAACTGTGAAATTTAAAAAATAATTGTAAAAAATCAATCATTCTTTATAATGAATTAATAGTGTATTTCATTACTGGGTAAACTGATATTATATTTTCGCCTTTTTCAGCTAGAAATTCATTAACTGCATCTTGAGGGAATACTTGAGATAATTTTTTAGCTTCAAAATATCCAATTTTGTGAATCATTATAATATTATCAATTAAGATGCTAATGACTATTGAAATCTCACAATTCTAGAAACTAACAATAAATAGCAAGCAAACACATCTAAATCATGTTAGCACTCATAATCATTCCACTTGTGATATCTGCTACAGTTGGAATCCTTGCATATTTGACATATAGATTAGTTATCTTTGATTATTTGTGTGACCGATCTGTTAATGCCACTCTACGAAAATATGATATCCTAAAAACTCAATTTCAAATAATAAAAGAATACTATGAAACCAAAGGAGAGATAGTTTCTGAAAAAGTAATCTCTCAACTTGCTAAACAATACAGGCAAAAAGAACCCGAACAGTTTCTTACAATGTATGATTCTATTAGGGATAAATCAAAAGTTGAATAAAATTACTGATGAATATCTCAAGGTTCTCTTGGTATCTGAATGAATGGCGTTCCGCCCTCACCTACCACTAATGGTAGTTTGCCATCCCATGCTTGTATTTTGAGCCATTCTAAATAATTTGGATTTTGTGCTAATGCCTCATTGATTATTTTGATTGCTTCTGCTTCGCCTTGTGCTTCTGCTACGTTTGCTGCAGCAATACCTTTTGCCTGTTGTTCTTGTTGCCTTGCTTCGACTTCGATTCTTCTAAGATCATTTTCTGCCTTGAGAGCTTTTTGCTCGGCTTCGACTTTAGATTCTATGGCTTGTGCAAATAGTGGAGAGAATTGAAAATCGGTAATGGATATGGCGTCTGTATTGATATTATATGGATTAAGACGAGCAGTAATTTCTGACTCTATGTCTGATTTTACCAGTGGTCTTTTTGTGATCAATTCTTCCGCGTTATATTTTGCAGTTATTTGTTTGACCACTTCTTCTACTGCTGGTTGAATGATTCTACTTTCGTAATCTGGCCCCACTTCTTTGTACAGAGTATTTACCGAGTTTGGCGCTGCTCTATAATTGACTGTTACTTCAGTAGTTACAGTTTGAAGATCCTTTGAAGCGCCTGACGTTGCTTTGACAAATTTGAGTGTCCTAATTTCCATGTTTACAACTTTATCTGCAAATGGCATTACAAAATGCAGTCCTTCTTCCAAGGGTGGAATACTTGTATCCACAGCACTCCAGTGCAGCAGCACTCCTCTGTTTCCAGCATCTACTATCTGTACTGATGCTGCTGAGATTATTGCAATTATGACAAGTGCAATGGCACCAATAATTATTAATTTAGCTTTTCCAAAATTTACATCCATTTTTGGTTGCTGATATTTTGACAATGTCTTTTGTTCTTTTTACTATAATTATACCATGCTAATTCTTGATCCCACGTTCTATTCAGCAAATGACAATTGTTTGATGATTTAGATTACTTTTGATTTATTTACAAAAAGACAATGATGAAATAGATATGAATGACATAATTGGTTATGGCTGAAAATGGGCTTATCTGGATTTATCTGATATTTCTCTTAATTCCACTATCTAAAATACTGCCACGTTTGATAAAAAAATGGAAACTAAAAAATTCTGGCGTTACCCCCCAGTTATCTGATAATCAATTTCAAGTCTCAAATAATCCCATATCTGAATCTTCAAGAGAGACATTTAGGGTACACCATCAAAGAGAATCAAAACCAAAATCCCCCGATATGTTGGTTCTAGGTGAACTTAACCACGGTACAAAAAACTTTAATGTCCTTCAAAAAAACTTGGGAATTGACAATAAAACACTAAATTCTGTTTTAGAAGATTTGGAAAACCAAGGATTGATGAGAGTTGAACAAAAACAAGGACTTCTTGGTCCAAAAGTAGAGTTGTATCCTACTGAAGAGGGAATCAAAAAATATTATTCCTGATTGTTTTTCTTAGTTTTACTAATCTATCAATTCATCTCTCTGAAATATGGTTTATGGGCTGTCCTCTATTTTTCCCAAATAATACGATAGTACTTAAGAGGTGAAAATCCTATAAAATCATGTCCGAAGAAAGAATAATGTATCCTTGCACATGTGCAGATTGTGGTAAGGAAGACAAAGTACCTTTTGAACCAAAACCTGACAGACCTGTATATTGCAAAGCATGTCTGCCAAAACACAGAAAGTAAAAGATTTCAAGTTAATTTCGTTTAAAGTAATTTAAATTCAATTATCTTTTTCTCCTTTTTTTACGTTCTTTTCTTGTTAATCTAGATAAAGAATCACACGTAGCAAATATTATTCGGTTCCACAATTCACTTGTATGAAGCCCAAAACATTTGCCGTCGATATTGATGGCACTATAACTGAAAATGGTGGTGGCCGAATTAATTTGGATGCACTTTCTGCTTTAAGACATATGAAAAACATTGGCCATAATGTAATCTTTGTAACTGGGCGATCATCTGTTGAAGCATATTTGTTGTCAGTCTTTGGCGGGACTACAAGACTTGCAGTAGGTGAGAATGGCGGTTGTATCACTGTAGATACAAATGAGCATATTTTACTTGGCAACATACAACAATGTCAGCAAGCATTTCAAATTATTAAAAAAGAGATTGATAATGTTGTAGAAAAACCTGTCTTTCCACGAATGACTGAAGTTGTATTGGAGCGAACATTTGACTTGGATCTGGCAAAACAATTGGTTCTAGAGAAAAATCTAGATGTTTTACTTTCAGACAGTCAATATGCATTTCACATCAATTCACGTGGAATTGACAAGGGTACTGGATTTCAAGAAGTTATGAAACGATTGTCTATTTCCAGTGATGATGTAATAGCTATAGGTGATAGTGCAACTGATATTCCTTTATTCAAAGTTGCAAAAACGAGTATTGCATTAGGAAATTCTACAGAGTATGTCAAATCTCAGGCAACAATGACTGTATCTGCTAAATCTGGAGATGGAGTTATAGAAGCACTAGATAAATTAGCACCTAAATTATCTGAGGTATAGTATTGTCATTCAAATCATTAATAGACGAAATCGAAAATAATCTCCATAAAATATTAGATGACTTATCCATGTCTGATATTTCATTTTCTGTGGAGCCTGCAAAATCAGGCTTTGGTGATGTAAGCTCAAATGTTTCGTTTTTGCTTGCCAAACATCTAGAGAAAAACCCAAAAGAGATCGCAGACATTTTATCTGAAAAATACAGACAATCTCAAAGCACTCTTGTATCTAAGGTTGAATCTCACCCTTCTGGATATCTTAACTTTTTTGCTAATTGGGAAAAATTAAACCAGCTGATTTTATCTGAATCTAATTTAGATGAGTTTGGGTCTGTAGATTTGGGAAAAAATTCTACAATTATAGTAGAACACACTAGTGTTAATCCTAACAAAGCTCTTCACATAGGTCATATACGTAACATTATTCTTGGGGACACTGTTGGTAGAATTTTAAAAAAATCCAATTACAAAGTCAACATACTAAATTATGTTGATGATTCTGGTTTACAAGTGGCAGATATTATCGTTGGTTTTAGACACCTTGGTTTTGCCCCGCAACCTCCTCAAGGAAAAAAATTTGATCATTATTGCGGCGATGATGTCTATGTTAAAACTACTGAACAATATGAAAAGGATCCTAGTTTAGAAGAGATTAGAAAAAACATTCTCAAAGAACTAGAAGATGGCACTTCTGAAACTGCTCAGTTTGCTGATAAAATCACACGTCGTGTTTTGGAAAATCAGCTTGAAACATGTTGGAACTTGGGAGTCTATTATGATTGCATAAACTTTGAATCACAAATAATTCACTCAGGGTTATGGGGTAAAATCTTTGAAAAACTCAAAGAACTAAATCTCATAGAATTTGAAAATGAAGGTAAAAACGCAGAATGTTGGGTGATTAGGGGAGAAAATAATGAAGAAGACAAAGTCATTGTTAGAAGTAATGGTACTGCAACATACATTGCAAAGGACATCCCATATGCTGCATGGAAGTTGGGATTGCTAGAAGATCCTTTCAATTATAAAAAATACGAAAAGATGCAACCTGATAATCATGTTATTTGGCAAACGACTTTGGTGCCTAGCAGTGAACCCAAACAAAACTTTACTGGCAAAAAAGTAATCACTGTAATTGATTCAAGACAAGCAAGGCTTCAAAAAATTATCACAACACTAATGTCTAAATTCAAATCGGCTGAAGATGCATATGTTCATCTTGGCTATGAGTCAGTTACACTTAGTGCTGATACTGCACAAACTTTGGGATTAAACACTGATGGCAAACAAGCTCAGATGTCAGGAAGAAAAGGTTTCTATGTTAATGCTGATTCTGTTTATGATTTGCTAAAAGCCAAAACTATTGAAGAAACTCAAAAGAGGCACCCTGAAATGATTGATTCTGACATTGCAAAAATAGCACATAATGTATCTGTTGGAACTTTGCGTTATGAGATGATAAAACAGGATTTAGATAAAATAATTTCATTTGATTTGACAAAATCTCTGAGCTTAGAAGGGGACACTGCTCCATACATACAGTATACTTTTGCAAGAGCATCTAGGATAATTGAAAAATCTATACGAACTCCATCACTTGATGTTGATTTTTCTTTATTGGCTGATAAATCTGAACTAGATTTGATCAAAACTATTGGAATGTTTGATATTCATGTTATGGATGCTGCAAAAAATCTATCCCCCAAAGTGATAGCAAGATACTGTCATGATTTGGCTGTCGCATTCAATTCCTTTTATGAACATGTTAAAGTGCTTGATCTAGGTGATGAAAAATTAGAAAATTCCCGACTATGTCTTGTAAATTCATTCAAGTTAACACTTGAAAAAGCACTAGACTTGCTTGGTATTGTTGCACCTGATAAAATGTGATTTTTTATAACTTTTAGGGCTCTAACTCCATCTTTCTAATTTTAAATGGTAATAAATGGTCATTATTTTAATTTATAATTATTAAAAAAATGATTTAGTGGCTATGCCCACAGCCACAAGAGTCATGACCTGCACTTCCATGAGATTCATTTCCTGCACATCTGGAACATTTGTCTGCCCCTGTTGGGGAAAAGAAACCGATTCCACATGACACACATTTCATATTTGACATGCTGTTTTTAGTAAATTGCTGTATTTATTGAATACGGATGTGTTTTTCATCAGATATTGAAATCAAGTTGTTCAATTTACACACACTATTGTTCATATTTCTAAAAGATAATCTGAATTATGGTCACTACCATCTTAATGGTAAACAAGATTCGAGAACAAAACAATGAACTAATTACAAAGCTTAGCGCAAATCGAACAAAAATTAACAATTCTTAAGACTGATTCTTATGTTGTTCTCACTGTAGTTATTTTTAATGCATTTATTTTCCTTTAATCATTTTTAATTGATTCTTCTATTGCTGGCTAGAATAACCAGTAGATTCTTATCTAAAATTTTTCGAAAAAGTCCATGGCCAAGATTAAACAAAATTCTCCTGTATTGTTTTACTTTAACCAATCAAAAAAATGGCTTGTTAAAATTTCCAAAAAAGAAT